>SVDG01000007.1 GCA_015057875.1 Lachnospiraceae bacterium
CTATGGGTTATCTCCATTCCTGCTTCCTTGCACATTTCGCATATAACATCTCCTGATATATCTGTGGCTCTTTCTCCTTTATAGCCGCTGTCACTTGCTGTTATAACAGCAACTCTTACTATATAGTTCATTTATTCTCCTCCTTTGCCTTTTATAAAATTATAATCTATATATCGTGTCATAACAATAATATTTTAGGCAATAAACAAAACTATCTGTTGCCTTAAATATATGTATTTGATAGAATATCAATTATAAGACTATGTTATAACAAATAAAAATACAATATTCAGGAGATATCTATGGAAGACCTATTTAACAGAAAAATAAATTATCTGCGTCTTTCTGTCACAGACCGCTGTAATATGCGCTGTATCTACTGTATGCCCGAAGACGGTATACACAACAAGCTTTCCCATAGCGATGTTTTATCTGTTGAAGAGGCTGTTGAAATAGTTAGGCAGGCGGCCAAATGCGGCATAACAAAGGTAAGGCTTACAGGGGGTGAGCCCCTTGTACATAAAGGTATACTTTCAATATGCTCTGAAATATCAGCTATACCAGAAATAAAAGAGCTTTGCCTTACAACAAACGGTGTTCTGCTTAAAAAAATGGCAAAGGACCTGAAGGACGCAGGAGTAGACAGGCTTAACATAAGCATTGACACTTTACAGGAAGATAAATACGCTAAGATAACAAGGATAGGCACTCTTAAAAACACACTTGAGGGTATCGCCGCCGCGGAAGAAGCAGGCTTTAAAAACATAAAGCTTAATGTAGTGCTTATGGGCGGGATAAACGATGACGAAATAGCAGATCTTGTAAACCTTACCATAGACCACGATTGGGAGATAAGGTTTATTGAGCTTATGCCCTTAGGTGAATGTATCAACTGGGATAAAGGTGCCTTTATATCCATTGATGAGGTTTTAAAACGCTGTCCCGGGCTTAAGCCGGTCAAAACAGACGGCGTTGCGGCTATTTATAAGCTTGACGGTGCAAAGGGTTCTGTCGGCCTTATATCACCCATAAGCCACAGCTTCTGCAGTAATTGTAACCGCATAAGGGTAACAGCTGACGGAAGACTTAAGCCCTGCCTTCATTCAAAGGACGAGATACACCTTAAGGGGATGACAGGTGATATACTTAAAAATGAAATTATAAAAGGTATTAACTCAAAACCTATGGAACATACCCTTAAAGAAACAAAAAGCCAGTCCTTAAGGAATATGAACAGGATCGGAGGATAAAAATGGATAACAAACTTTCACACATAAACGAACAGGGACATGCCCGCATGGTAAACGTCACCGAAAAGGCACAGACTGTACGTACAGCTATAGCAAAGGGTGAGATTTATATGGCACCCGAAACCCTTGATCTTATACAGCAAGGCGGTATGCCTAAAGGAGATGTTATCGCAGTTGCGCAGGTAGCTGGTATAATGGCGGCTAAAAAAACAGGTGACCTTATCCCTATGTGCCACCCCATCAACCTTACAGGCGTTGACTTAAGCTTTGATATAGACACAGAAAAAAGCAGGATAGTGATCACATCAACTGTAAGCTGTAAAGGCGAAACAGGTGTTGAAATGGAAGCCCTCACAGCAGTTTCTGCCGCAGCCCTTACAATTTACGATATGTGCAAGGCTGTGCAGAAGGATATGCACATTGAAGGCATTAAGCTACTTAAAAAAACAGGCGGTAAAAGCGGAGATTATATAGCAAAGGATTGATAAAGATTATGGCAAATGTAGTATCAGTAAACATCAGCGAAAAAAAAGGACAGATGAAGCATGAGGTACCCTCTATCGAGCTTAAAATCAAGCACGGTATCGTAGGCGATGCACACGCAGGCGATTGGCACAGACAGGTAAGTATGCTTGCAGAAGAAAGCGTTGACAAAATGCGTGTTATCCTCCCTACACTCGTTCACGGTGCTTTTGCGGAAAACATCAACACAAGAGGCATAAGCCTTATGACACAGCCTATAGGCACAAGGATGAAGATAGGTGACAGTGCCGTTGTTGAAGTAACACAGATCGGCAAGGAGTGCCATAACGACTGTGCCATCAAACAGGCTGTAGGCAAATGCGTTATGCCCACAGAGGGTATTTTTGTTATCGTTATCGAAGAAGGCACAGTTAAAGCCGGAGATGAGATCGTAATTCTGAACGACTGAAATTTACCGACTATAATATAAATAAGCATAAAAAAAGACTATCCTTTCGGATAGTCTTTTAATTTTAATTATTAATCTATTTCATACAAAATGCTTGTAACATAGCCATCTTTGTCAATTTCAAGATCAGCATAGATCGTTTCACCATAATCTATATCATCTTCAATATGACCTAAGTTCCTGCTATTGTTTTTGCCTTCCTCTTTAATAGTGCAGCTTGAATCAACTCTGTATCTGTAAACTGAACCTGCAATATCAAGTGTTATTGTATCGCCACTGTAATTTGCATCGTATACTAATGCGCCATTGAGTTCTTTAACATATCCTTTAATTTCGGTTACATAATCATCTTCAACAATTGCATCAACTTCTATCACATATGAATATACATCTCTGTCAAGGTCTTCAATAAAGCTTTCAAGTATTGAATATCTTGTGATGTCATTGTTGCCGTTTTCTATATCAACTTCTACATAGTCTCCATCGCTTGCAATATCATACGTTTTGCTTCCGATCTTGATTTCATCGTAATCAATAGTTCTGATATCGCCTGAAACCTCTGTTTTTTCTACGTTTGTAGTAGCTGTGATTTTATCAACTTTATCATTATTGAGAGTGATCTCAACAGTCATATCCTGACTTCCGCTAAGATCATTGAAAGCACTGTTAAGTCTATCAAGATTTACTGTAGTTCCATTAAGCTTGATCCTCATATCAGTTGTTCTTGAAGGGAAGCTGTACCATTCACCATCGACCTTGATCCTTGTTGAAGAAATGCTGTCAACGATACCTTTGATTGTACCACCTTCATAATCATCAGACTCTACAATAAGAGTAATGATCCTTTCGTCTCCATCAAGTAAAGCTTCTACATAGAAATCTTCATATTCATTATATGCATCAACAAATTCTTTGATCGTTACTTCATAGCCATTGATCTTAATTGTTACATAATCGCTGTCGCTATGGAAATAGTAGTCATCTCCATCAATTTCTACTTTTGAAGTTGTTGCACTGTCAACGTAGCCTGAAGCTTCTCCGCCATCAATAGTAGCGGCAATCTTGAATACTTCATCGTCATCGTTAATGTAAACTACAACATTGATATCTTTTGTTCTGCTTTCGTCATCAAATTCTCTAAGAAGTCTGCTATAGCTTCTTGATGTTCCGTCAATTACGATCTCAACATCTATATCTCTGTCACTGAATCCGTAGAAAGTACGTTTATTGCTGCTGCTCTTCTGTACAACGATCTTATCATCATTCATTGAATAGATAACGCCGCTATAAGTTTCTTTAGCTTTCTCTGATGTTGTACCTGTTGTTGAAGATGAACCTTTGCCGATGTCATCGTTAGCATCTTTAGTTACAACTACAGTAACGATCATTGTGCCGTTATAAGCAACGATTATTGTATCGCTTTCGCCGATATCAGCAGGAGAATATGTTTTATTGTTGTAAGATACTTTTGTGCTTGAGCTCATCATAAAGCTCTTGGCACCTTCACCTGTAAGCATAGTTAATACATACTGGTTACCGTAAGGAACAACTGTTGAAACAATACCTGTAACTGTTCCGCTGCCTGTGGGTGTTGTTGTACCTGTACCCGTACCTGTGCTTGTACCACCAGCAAGAAGGTCATCTGTTTTACTTACAATAACCGCCATCTCTGATCTGTTGATAAGATTTGTGGGGTTAAAGTTTTTGTTACCGTCACCTGTTAAGATATTAAGGCTTCCTAAAAGGTTAGCATATTTTAAAGCTGATGATGAAATTTTTGAAGCATCATTGAAAGAGAATGACTGTTTCTGTGTGTAACCTGCTTTTTCAAAGCCTTTACCGAACATAACAGCTACATCCTGTCTTGCCGCTTTTTTAGCTGTAGTGCCGTTCATAAAGCTTGCAACATCTGAAATTGTAATGATGCCGTTTTCAAGGCAGAAGCTTGTTGCAGGCCAAGCCCAGTCTGTGATCTTGTAGCCTTTAAGTACTGTATTCCATTTTGTTCCGATCGTATCACTATAAGCTGTAAGTCCTTTTTCGTCACCAAAAAGTGTGTAAACAAGCTGTGCACACTCAAGGTATGAAAGGTTATCTTTGGGTTTAAACACTCTCTTGCCCTGTGCGTTGTCGCTGCCTACCATAAGGCCTTTGTCAGCAACCTGGTTGATATAAGTTTTTGCACCCTCCCAGGGTACATCGTTGATGTCTGCAAAGTTTGCCGCATAAGCAGGAATGCTTGTGCCAAGCATAGTTGCAATTAAAACAGGGATAATCAGTTTTTTCTTCATATCTCACCCTCCTATATAAAAAATATTAAATAATTTTTTGTACGATGATTATGTAGACGAAAATGCGCACAAAAAGGTTGCAGCATTTTTGCAAAATGAGCCGAAAAATTTTTATTTTCCGGCTCAATAGTTTCTGTTGATTATAATGTTCCTCTTCCTCTTAAGAAAGAAGGTATGTCAAGTTCAAATTTATCTGCATCATCCTCAGCAAAAGCAGCTCTGTGTTTAGGTGCTTCCTCAGCAGCCTCAACAGGAGCTTCAGCCTCAACAGGAGCAGCCTCTTTAGCCGGAGCAGCAGCTCTCATATCATAACTGTCATCAAGGCCTGTAGCTATAACTGTTACGATTACCTCATCATGAAGATCCTCATTGATAGTTGTACCAAAGATTATCTCTGCATCGGGGTCGATAGCCTCTCTTATAAGGTCAGCAGCATCAGCTACATCAAAAAGACCGAGGTTTTCATCACCGCAGAAGTTGATAAGGATATATTTGGCACCATCAATAGTTGTTTCAAGAAGAGGGCTCTGAATGGCAGCTTTAGCAGCGATCTCAGCTTTGTTTTCGCCTGTTCCGCGGCCAATACCCATATGAGCAACACCCTTGTTAGCCATAACTGTTTTAACGTCAGCAAAGTCAAGGTTGATCTCGCCTGCGTTGCAGATAAGGTCAGAAATACCCTGAACGCCCTGCTGTAAGATCTCGTCAGCCTTTTTGAATGAATCCTTCATAGAAGTCTTTTTATCGATAACGCTTAAAAGCTTCTGGTTAGGAATGACAACGAGTGTGTCTACATTCTTTTTAAGCTCCTCGATACCTTTTTCAGCGTTAGTCATTCTCTTTTTACCTTCAAAGTTGAAGGGTTTTGTAACAACGCCTACTGTAAGGATATCAAGCTCTTTTGCAACTGCGGCAATTTTGGGTGCAGCACCTGTTCCTGTTCCGCCGCCCATACCTGCAGTGATAAATACCATATCTGAACCTTTTAATGCCTGTGCGATCTCATCCTTTGTTTCATCGGCACTCTTTTCGCCGATCTCAGGATTGCCGCCGGCACCAAGACCCCTTGTAAGCTTTTCGCCTATCTGGATCCTTGTCTGGGCTTTAGACTTTGTTAAAGCCTGTCTATCTGTATTGATGGAAATAAATTCAACTCCATCCATGTTGTCTTCGATCATTCTGTCAACAGCGTTATTTCCGCCGCCGCCAACACCAATAACTTTGATCTGTGCATTTGTATTCTGAGATACATCGTATTCGAGCAAGTAGATCCCCTCCTGAAGTAGTTTTAACCACCTTTAATTATACATTACTTATTTATAAATTTCCACTACAATTTGTATAAAAAACAAAATTTAATACATTATTTAGCGTTTTTCTGCTAAAAAAGACTAAATCCGCCAAAAATAATGTTTATAATTTTGTTCATACTCATTACTATATATTTTTTTGCCGCTATAATCAACTGTATTTTGAAAAAAATCCCAGTTGTTGGTTATGTAAGATATTTAAAAATAATAGGCTTTGAAAGGTCGCTTATGTCAAGGGTGCCCCTCTCCTCATCGCCTATCTGGGCAAGAACTTCCTTCATCGTCCTTATTTTCTGGTCAAGGTCCTCGCTTCCGCCAAGCCTTACCTTCACCCCTCCCGCAGTAACGGTTATGTTTCCGATATCCTTGACATCAACGCTATCCACATTTTCAAGGGCATCATAAAGGGTAAAAATCTGCGTAAGCTTAACTACGGTGTCGATAGTTTCCGCATTTTCCACCTCTATCACATCGCCTACCCTGAACTTGCTGAATTCAAGGCCGGTAAAAACAGGCAGGTTTTCCTTAAAATTAGCGTCAGAGTCTATAACAAGGCCCTTCTCATCTATATAAAGATAAGTGCCCATATAGGATATATAGCCGCGTACACGCCTTTCCTCTATTTTTACATTTATGCCCGAAGGCAGGCTTATACTTATATCTACATTTTTAAAATACGGGTCTTTTTCAAGCCTTCTGCCCGCGGTAATGGCTGTGATAAAAAGGTTGTCCCCTTCCTTTATATCACCTATAGCACATATTTCGTTACCGCTGTATGCCACCATTTCCGTTACATTTATGCTTTTTATATCAAACAAAGGAGAAAGCATTATGACCGCAACAACAAGCACAGCACCTGCAATCTTAAGGCCAAAGTGTTTATGCTTTTTTATCTTCTTCCCCTTTTTATACGTAGAAGGCTCATTATTAGTCTTATCGGTACCTTCCTTTTCCGAACGGTACTGTTCAAAATCTATGACCTTATCACTCATTTTTTATCACCACTCTTAAGTAAAATGATAACGCCTGAATTAAAATAAAACAAGGGCATTTATTTCAAACGCCCTTAATCTTTGCTGTCTTTATATGCTTCCAGAAACTTCTTTTCTTTTTTATCAAGCTCTGCGCTCTCCAGAAGGTCGGGACGCTTTTCATATGTCCTTATTATGGACTGCTCTCTGCGCCATTTTTCAATATTGGCATGGTGGCCCGAAAGAAGGATATCAGGCACACGTCTGCCCATAAATTCCTCAGGCCTTGTATACTGGGGGTATTCAAGCAGACCTTCAGAAAAGCTTTCGTTTTCAAAGCTTTCATCCTTGCCAAGCACACCTGAAATAAGCCTTGATACGGAATCTATAACAACGCCCACAGCAAGCTCGCCTCCCGTAAGCACAAAATCGCCTATTGAAAGCTCTTCTGCATTAAGCTCTTCAAGTATCCTTTCATCAACACCCTCGTAATGTCCGCAAAGGAATATAAGATTTTCCTCCTTTGAGAGCTCTTTTGCATACTGCTGGTCAAAGGTCCTTCCCTGGGGGCTTAAGTATATCACACGGGCATTTTTTCTGGCATTTTCATCTATGGAGCTGTAGCAGTCATAAATAGGATCTGCCTTCATGACCATACCCGCACCGCCGCCGTATGGATAATCATCAACGTGCTTATGCTTGTCCTTTGAAAAATCCCTTATGTTTATTGCATTGACTTCAATTATTCCTTCCCTTACAGCACGGCCAAGTATACTATGGCTTACTATGCCCTCTATCATCTCGGGAAAAAGTGTCATAACAAAAAATCTCAAATTTCTCTCAATCCCTCTAAAAGTCTGACTACCATTTTTTTGTTCTTAACATCTACATTAACTATACACTGTTTTATGGCAGGTATCAAAAGGTTTTTGCCGCCTTCCTCCGACACATTCTTTACAGAGTAAACATCGTTTGCACCTGTTTCTATTATGTCGTCAATAACGCCTAAAAGCTCTCCCTCTTCGGTAAAAACCTCCATGTCATAAAGGTCTCTTGTATAGTACTCGTCCTCATCAAGAGGGATAGCATATTTTTCATCTATAAGGATACGTGCTCTTTTATATTTTTCAGCCTCTGTCATATCGTTTATGCCGTTTAATTTAAGAAGCACAAACTGCTTATGGAAGGCAACGTTTTCGATTTTATATGTGTTTTTTCTGCCTCGAAGTTCTACAATAACTTCCTTAAGAAGCTCAAATCTTTCAGGCTCGCTTGTTGTAGGAAATACTTTAAGGTTGCCTCTTATACCGTGGGTGCCGGCAACTACACCTATCTCAAAAAAATTATCCATAAAAATTTCCTTTCTTGAAAAAAAGCCGGATCAAGGTTAATACCTTCACCCGGCACTCTTAATTACTGTATTATTTCAACCACTATGCGCTTATCGCTCTGCACAGCAGCAGCCTTTACAACAGTACGTATTGCCTTGGCAATCCTGCCCTGTTTGCCGATAACCTTGCCCATATCTTCAGGCGCAACCTTAAGCTCAAGGATAATGCTTCTTTCTCCCTGTACTTCTGTTACAACTACCTGAGAAGGATCGTCAACAAGATTTTTTGCGATTACCTCTAACAATTCTTTCATTTTAAAACCCTCCTGTAACTATAACCGGAATTACTCGCCGATTACGCCTGCTTTCTTTAATAATGCTTTAGCAGTGTCAGAAGGCTGTGCTCCTGTTGAAAGCCATTTTTTAGCCTCTTCCTCATCAACTTTTAAAATTGCGGGCTCTTTAGTGGGATCATAGTATCCGATCTCAGCAATTGATTTACCGTTTCTTGAAGTTCTTGAGTCAGCAACAACAATTCTATAAAATGGTGCTTTCTTAGCTCCTAATCTTTTTAATCTGATTTTTACAGCCATTTATTTCACCTCCCTTGATATACTTTAAAAAATTATCTGAAAAAAGGAACTCTCATTTTTCCTTTTTTACCCTTTTGGAAATTGCCCATCTGTTTCATCATTTTTTTCATCTCTTCAAACTGTTTGAGCAATCTGTTTACCTCGGCAATGCTTCTGCCGCTTCCCGCCGCTATTCGTTTTTTCCTTGGTCCGTTTAAAATCGACGGGTTTCTTCTTTCCGCCTTTGTCATGGACTGGATTATTGCCTCAATATGAGCCATAGCCTTGGGGTCGATATCCGCATCTTTAAGACCGTATTTATCAAGCCCCGGTATCATGCCGAGCAGGTCCTTAAGAGGACCCATTTTTTTGATCTGCTGCATCTGAGTTAAGAAATCTTCAAGGTCAAACTCATTACCCAACATTTTTTTCTGAAGCTCAAGAGCCTCTTTCTCGTCAAAGGCTGTCTGTGCTTTTTCAATAAGAGAGAGCACATCACCCATACCAAGTATCCTTGAAGCCATACGGTCAGGATAGAAGGGCTCAAGGTCCTCCATCTTCTCACCCATACCGATATACTTGATAGGCTTTCCTGTAACGCTCCTTACGGAAAGTGCGGCACCGCCTCTGGCATCGCCGTCAAGCTTTGTAAGGATTATACCGTCAACGCCAAGCTGGTCATTGAAGCTTTCAGCTACCGTTACGGCATCCTGACCTGTCATAGCATCTATAACAAGCAGTATTTCCTGAGGTCTTACGGCACTTTTTATATCCTTAAGCTCGTCCATAAGCTCCTCATTTATATGAAGACGTCCCGCCGTGTCTATGATGATAACATCATTTTTGTTTTTTGCTGACTCGGCAAGAGCGGCTTTTGCAATTTCAACAGGACTTATTTTGTCACCCATTTCAAAAACAGGGATGTTATAGTCCTTGCCAACCTTCTGCAGCTGTTTGATAGCGGCAGGTCTGTAAACGTCACAGGCTACGAGCAAGGGGCTTTTGCCCTGTTTCCTCAGCTGGCCTGCAAGCTTTCCGGTAGTTGTTGTTTTACCGGCACCCTGTAAGCCTACCATCATATAAACTGTAGGCGGGTGGTTAGCGAAGGTAAGCTTGCTCTGGGCTGAACCCATAAGCTCAATAAGCTCCTCGTTAACTATTTTTATGACCTGCTGACCGGGAGTAAGGCTTTCCATGACCTCGCTGCCTATCGCTCTTTCGTTTACACGGTTGATAAACTGTTTAACTATTTTAAAGTTTACATCGGCCTCAAGAAGTGCAAGCTTTACCTCACGCATTGCGGCCTTAACATCTTTTTCTGTAAGCTTTCCTTTGCTTTTAAGCTGTTTAAAAACATCCTGGAGCTTTGTGGACAAATTTTCAAATGCCAATTATAACTCCTCCTAAAAATTTAATCCAAGATACTGTCGGCTATCTTTTTTATTTCGTCTATGTATTCAAGCACCTTTTTGCTGTCGTTTACTTTTTCGATCTCCTGTGCGGTCTCTTTAATGCGGCGCACCTCTTTTTTATGCTCCATAAATTTTTCAAGGAGCTTCAGTTTTTCTTCATATCCGCTTAAGGCTTTTTCTGTTCTTTTAAGCTGGTCTCGCACAGCCTGACGGCTTATGCCCTGATCCTCGCCTATCTCCGCAAGGGAAAGGTCGTTAAGATGGTACATCTCGAATATAAGCTTCTGTTTTTCTGTTAAAAGCTCACCGTAAAAATCAAAAAGCAGGGTAAGTCTTAAAATATCGTCCATCTTGCACCCCCTGTAAAGTATAAAACCTTTACACTCGTATTATTTTAGTGTATGCATCCCCTTTTGTCAAGCATTTTCACATAAAAAGACTGTTCTTTTATAAGAACAGTCTTTTTAATAAACATTTAATTAACGGGGATATATCCTGCGGCTACGATAGCCTCTTTTCCTTCATCAGAAAGTATCCAGTCACGAAGTATCCTTGCAGGAGAGTCTTCCGCCTCTTCTGCACGTATTGCTACAAAGTAAGGGTTGATATGAGGATAGCTTTCATCGGCTATCGTTTCATCTGTGGGCATTACATCGTCAACCTTAATAAACTTAAGCCCGGGCTGTGTATACATATATGAAGCATAGTAGTAAACGCTGTAGCCTATTGCGTTTGCGGAATTGTTATAGGATGCTATGGCATCAATAAGCTCGCCCATAAGGCCGGGTGAGAGCTCTGTAGGTGCTTCCATAGGGTCTTCCTCTGTCATTATAAGCTTCATAAACAAGCTCTGTGAGCCGCTTGTTGAGCCCCTCTGGAAGGGCACTATCTCAAGGTCCTCGCCGCCTACCTCTTTCCAGTTTGTTATCCTGCCTGTATATATATCCTGTATCTGTTTTGTTGTAAGGCTTTCCACAGGGTTGTTCTCGTTAACGATAAACACAAGGGCATCGTTTCCGATAGGGGTTATTTCAAGCTCTGTACCTGTCTGCTCAAGGGCGGCCTTTGTTTCTTCCGCCGCCTCATAAACAAGGAGGATATCCGCCTCGCCCTCTGCAAGGTTATGCCATGACTGGGGGGTCATAGTACAGCTTGTGAGGTTTTCCGCCTCTTCCTTTGTTATACCCGTTGTGCGGCTTAAAACCTCCGCCATAAGGGGAAGATTTGCAGTTGAGCCGTCCATGCGAGGATACTCCTCGAGGGTAAGCAGGGCCTCCTTTGCATCTATAGTGGGCTCGGGTCCTTTATCTATATCGGGATCCGGTGTGCAACCGCAAAGAAGTGCCGCACAGATACCAAACACAGCAAAATTTCTTAATAACTTCATATTATCTCCTCCCTTTAATCCTCAAGGCTGTTGAAGCTTCTTTCTTTATATATCCAGCTTCCTGATTCAACATCAAATATGCCTATATCAAATCCCTGTGATGCGGAAACAAATCTTCCTGAATCCACACCGTAAAGATAAACGTAGTTAAAGCCTGAATGAACAACATTAAGGTCCATATCAATGATATCGTAAATATGTCCCGCACTTACAGGATTCTCATACGCCGCTATAAAATAGTCCGTATAACCATCGTTGTTATACTGCCTTTGTATTGAAACATAGTCCTTTTCAAATTCCTTCACGTTGCCGTTGTAATCGAATATTTTGTATACCGATCTTCGCTCTTCACCGTCATATATTTCCACAAGGAAGCAGTTTTCACACATGGCAACCACCCATGACTCCTTCTCCTCAAGGGGTCCGAAGGTGATCTCGCCTTTTGTGTTTACAACATACATACTTGAATAATAGGTTTTGGGATCTTCATATTTATAGAACATATAATATTCGTCCGTACCGCCGCGGTACATATCGCTGTAGCCTTCCCAGCCTGTTGAAAGCACGTTCATATCAAAATCCATAAGGCTGTAAACACGTCCGTAGCGGGCTTCTTCGCTCTCCTCCACTTTTATGAACACGCCTTTTTCCTCATTGGCCACAACAACTTCACCCGGGAAACCACGGAGCACCTCTCCTGTTTTTCCGTCAAGCACAAAGGTCGCGCCTGAATCCCTTGCAAATATAACATCCTCCTGAGCATAGATGTTGTCGAAATCCATATCAACTACCTTTTCACCCTCAAGGGTAAGCAGATGCACTATCCTGTTTCTGTATCTGTCGGCCTCTGTAACGACCTGCCTTGCCTCATCAAGCTTAAGCTGTGCCACAAGGAAGGTGTTAGAATCTGTGCTTATCGGGTAGGCACTATCATACATATCAAGGGCTATCAAGTTTCCGTCAAGGTCGGATATACCCTTAAAATTATAATTTTCGTCCATCTGGATAAACCCAATGGCCTCATTGTTGCGGTAAAGTATTTCAAGAGTATTTGTATCCTTTCTTTCGCCGCTTAAAATATCAAATATATAATATTTTCTTTCTTTATTATTATATCCGTATAACTTGCCGTCAGTTATATACTGTGCATAGCTTATGCCTTCCATCTCGCCTATTTTTTCACCGGTGTCATCATAAACTACGTAATTATAGTCATAGTCATACCAGCCATACTCATTTTTTTCAGTATTGCCAACTACTCTGTCCACAGCATATTGTCTGCCGTCTATATCGATAATGGTTTTCTGTGTAGAAGACATTTCAATTATCTTTTTCCCCTCTTTATTAACCACATACGAGTCTGCGTTGCCCCACGAAAAGAGCTCCTGTCTTCCGTAACCTATAAAGAGGGAGTCTTCGGGCATATTTTTGTTTTCATCCGCAATGGTACTGTCAGGCTTGGTTTCAGATACGATGTCTTTATCAGTCGGTGCCGTTTGGCAGCCTGCCATAAAAATGCAGGCAGCAAATACTGCAAGTATCTTCTTTTTCATGTTTATCCCTCCTTATATATATAAGACGAAGAAAATTTCCGTTTGTTCCTTATTTATCCTCATTTTACCACAAAACACACCCGATTTATAGGGATTTAACAGAAACTTCATAATATTTATTGGTTTTGTAACATAAAAAAGGCACCCCGTATGGAGTGCCTTTAAGGCCCAAAACTTCATTTCAGCAATGAAGAGCACCAACCTGTGGTGCTCTTCTGCTGCTTGTTTCGTCCATTTGACTCAGAAGTACCCGTAATAAGGAGAAACGGTCACCCCCTTGTCAATATAGACCTATACTAAAAACTAATCCGCCAGCTTAGTTTAAAGTAGCTGTTTTTGTTGTGTCATCCCAAGCGATGTCTGCATCTGTTAAACCAAGAGCATATCCTAAGTCTCTGAGAGGAAGGAATGTTCTGTTGTTTGTGATCTCGGGAGCTGCGTTCATGCCGATCTCAACACCGTTGATGTTCATAACTTTTGAACCGATTGTCATGCTGATGATTCTTGCGCCGAATGCGATTGTAACTGTCTTTGTTTCGCCGTTCCAGATAACTGTTGCAGCATCGTTTGATAATGCGTCAGCAACTGCTCTTACGGGAAGCATTGTGTAACCGTTAGCGATGTAAGCGGGAACTTCAAGAGCTACTGTGCCCTGTCCAACTGCCATTTCGTTAGCACCAACTGTTACTTTAACTGATGTTGTGAATGATGAATCATCCTGATCTCTACCAGCTGTTACTACTTCGATATAAGCTTCTGCTAATTCATAGCTATCGATAGCGAACCAGCCGTTTACTGTATCGTTTTTAACTGTTGTTTTATCAGCATAGTTCTCGAATAATGATAAGCTCTGCTCATAACCATTTGTTGTGTTGTTATCTGTGTCAACTACGCCATAGCTTGTTACATTAAGTGCATATGAACCAGCGGGAAGGCTTCTGTCTAAGTAAGCTTCTACGCCAGAGATTTTGATTGTTGCGGGAGCTTTGTATGATGCATCTGTTACTAATAACTCGATTGCACCCCACTCATCGCTATAGTCTTCGATTTCAACTTCGATATCGCCTTCAACTACTTCTACTTTAGCTTTGCCTTCAAGGTCGATCTTGTCAAGGAAGAAACCTAATACTGTACCTTCTTTAAGAGCACCAGCGAATGTCTCTTTGATTGTGATGTCACCAACTGCTACGTTTCTGTAGTCGATTGATACGTCTGATACTTCTACTTCGAATGTTACAGGGTACTGAGCCTCTGCAACTACTACTGTGATGTCCTCTTTAACTGCAGGGCCACCAACTGTACATGTAACGTCACCTGCAAAATCAGGGCTGATTGAAAGGTTGAATTTTGCTTTCCATTCAGCTTTAGCTGTTCCTGTATATGCATCAGGAGCGATTGTTACAACGTTGTTTTTCCATGTTACATCGCCTGTGTTATCTGTTTCAGCAACATCGCCTGTGAATTCAACATCGATAACTTTAACACCCTCAGGGAATGTTAATGTTGTTTTTCTTGCTGCCCACCATGAATCTTCTGCTAACTCTTTGAAAGTTACCTGAAGAGTAGCGTCTGTAGCATATTTTCTACCTGCATAGAATACGGGGAGTTTTTTGTCTTCTACTGTGAAGCTTACGCCATAAGATACAACGTCTGCTACTTCAAGAGTTGTTTTAGCAACGCCTGCACCTGAAATAACGATCTCAGCTACATCGCCTGCTTCTGCTCCATCGGGAGCGATCCAGATGTTTGTAAGAACAAGCTTACCAGCTCTAGCTGCATCTGTTTCGTTAACATAGAATGAAAGTTCTTTTTTACCGTTATAACCATCTGTATAACCAGCATCTCTGCAAAGAGATAAGTCTAACTCGCCAACTTCAAGTGTTGAAGCAACGCCAGGTAATGAGTTGTCAACAGGGTTTTTAACGAATTTGAAATCGCCATAGAGTTTAAGTGTAAGTTTTTTGCCGTTCTCAAGAGCGTTAGCAACTGTCTCTGTGATAACGATTGATTTAAGCTCTTTAGCTCCGCCTTCTTCTTCAATAGTAGCTTTACCATTTACTGTTGCAGTAGCTGCAGCATCTGTTGTTAAAGCAAATGTGTATGTACCAGCTGATACTTCTGTATCATTGGGAACTACTGTAATTGTAGCTTCATCACCAGTTACTTTTGCAACGATAGGGAAAGATTTTGTTACTGCACTACTAGTTGTATCAACACCATTGCTAGTTGATACTGATAATGTGTTAGCATCTAAAAGAAGTAGTGTCCATTCACCAGCATATGTAGCTGCTTTACCAACTTTAAGATATCCGTCTGCATCTACATCTGTTACTGTATAGCCAGCATCACCATTTTTAATTTTCCATTCAGCACCATCAAGTACGAGTTCGAAATCGTCATTTGATGCTAATGTGTCCTCAAATTTAATGTTGAGTGAAGGTGTGTTGTAAGTAATTGTGTTGTCTTTTTTCTTCATTGCTACAGTATTTGATAATGTGTTTGTTGATTTAGCAAACGCACTAACAGGAACCATAGCTGCAACCATAACGGCTGCAAGTAATAAAGCTAATTTTCTCTTCATTTCTTCTTTTCCTCCTTTAATATTTTTGTGAATCAAATGAATTTTGTAGCTTTGAGCCAATACCATTATATATATATATATATATAGTCAAGGTTCAACTCATCTTTGTAACATAACTGTAATATTTCTACTCAAACCATTGAAAACACTGGGTTTCTCACTGTAATATTCGTGCTCATTCTTCCCAGATGGGCACAAATGTTACAGGCATATCCAAAAAACGGGCACAAACAGCCGTTGCAATATACCCTCTTTCTTCCTATATAAATAGCAACAAAAAAAGAACTATCTCAATGAGATAGTCCTTATGATCTGATTTTATTATTCAAGCTCGAAAGCGCCTGTATAAAGCTTATAATATGTTCCTTTTTTAGCTATAAGGTCATCATGGCTTCCACGCTCGATGATCTTTCCGTGGTCAAGCACCATTATAACATCGCTGTTGCGTACGGTCGAAAGCCTGTGGGCAATAACAAAAACTGTTCTGCCTTTCATCAGACCGTCCATACCTCTCTGCACAAGTGCCTCTGTTCTTGTGTCGATGGAGCTTGTAGCTTCGTCAAGGATCATAACAGGGGGATCTGCGACCGCCGCACGGGCGATAGAGATAAGCTGTCTTTGTCCCTGGCTTAAGCCTGAGCCGTCACCTGAAAGCATCGTGTTATAGCCCTCAGGGAGCATTGTAATAAAGTTATGGGCATTGGCAAGTTTTGCCGCCGCAATACATTCCTCATCGGTTGCATCAAGCTTTCCGTAGCGGATGTTATCCATAACGGTACCTGTAAAGAGGTTTACATCCTGAAGAACTATACCTAAGGAACGTCTTAGATCGTCCTTGTGTATATCTTTTATGTTTATTCCGTCATAGGTTATCGTTCCGTCAGCTATATCATAGAACCTGTTTATAAGGTTTGTGATAGTAGTTTTTCCTGCACCTGTTGCACCAACAAAGGCCACCTTCTGTCCAGGCTCGGCATAAAGGGTTATGTCGCTTAAAACGGGCTTGCCTTCCGTATACTCAAAGTCTACGTTCTCAAAACGCACATCGCCCTCAAGCTTTACAAAGCTTGTTCCGCCAAGGGGAAGCTCCCTCTTCCACGCCCATATACCTGTTCTTTCCTTGCATTCCGCAAGGCTTCCGTTTTCGTCATATTTTGCGTTAACAAGGGTAACTGTTCCGTCATAGCTTTCGGGAAGCTCATCCATAAGGTTAAAAATACGTCCGGCACCCGCCATAGCCATAACTATCATATTTATCTGCATGGATACCTGGCTTATGGGCATAACAAAGCTTTTTGAAAGAAGCAGGAAGGAGCTTATCTTACCAAGAGTAAGTCCGCCTATGCCGTTTACGGCAAGGAGTCCGCCGATAATAGCGATAAGCACATACTGGATATGGCCCAGGTTGTTGTTTATGGGGCCAAGTATGTTTGCATAGCGGTTGGCGTTTGTAGCGTTATTGCAGAGGTCCTCGTTTTTAATATCAAAGCCCTCTTTAGCCTTCTGCTCGTGGCAGAAAACCTTTATGGTCTTCTGTCCGTTTATCATTTCCTCTATATATCCGTTTATATTACCTAAAGATGCCTGCTGTTTAACAAAGTACTTTCCGCTTCTGCCTGTAACAAGCTTTGTTATATAAAGAAGGAATGCTACAAAGGCTATAACAAATATTGTAAGATAAACGCTTGTTAAAACCATTGCTATGAACACTGCCGCAAGGGTCATTGCAGAAGATATTATCTGCGGAATGCTCTGTGCAAGCATCTGCCTTAAAGCATCGGTATCGTTTGTGTAGTGGCTTAAAATATCGCCATGGGTATGGGTATCAAAATACCTTATGGGAAGAGTCTGCATTTTAGCAAACATATCGTCCCTTATGTCCTTAAGTATCCTCTGGGAAATGGACATCATTGCCCTGTTATATATAAAGCTTGATAAAGCACCCACAACAAATATAACTGCCATAAAGAGTATAGCCATTTTAAGGCCTTCAAATGAAGGGTTTGCCTCAAGAAGGAGTGGTGCAATAAAGTCATCTATAACAACGCCTATGAACATTGAGCTTAAAACACCAACAAGGGCTGATATGATGATACAGATTATTACCACAGCAAACCTTAACTTATAGTTACCGAAATAGGATAAAAGCCTTTTTGCAACCTTTTTATCAAGCTTCATTCCGGGAGGGCGTCCCATTCCTCTGGGGGGCATCTGTGCTTTTTTGGTATGGTTATTACTCATTATCCTCATCCCCCTTTACCTGTGATAAATAAACTTCTCTGTATATCTCGCTCTTTTCCATAAGCTCATCATGTTTGCCTGCTGCGGCAATTTTTCCATCATCCATAACAAGTATCATATCCGCATCCATAACAGAGGATATCCTCTGGGCGATAATGAATTTTGTTACATCGGGTATCTCCTCAGCAAAGGCCTTTCTTATAAATGCATCGGTCTTTGTATCCACGGCGCTTGTTGAGTCATCAAGGATAAGCACTTTAGGTGTTTTTAAAAGTGCCCTTGCTATACAAAGCCTCTGTCTCTGTCCGCCGGATACGTTGGTACCACCCTGCTCGATATAGGTATCATACCCCTCGGGGAAGGATGATATAAACTCATGGGCCTGAGAAAGTGTGCAGGCATGGATAAGCTCCTCATCTGTTGCATTTTCATTACCCCAGCGAAGGTTTTCTTTTATCGTGCCTGAAAAAAGCACGTTTTTCTGAAGCACCATAGCAACGCTGTTTCTTAATACCTCAAGGTCGTAGTCCTTTACATTAACTCCGCCAACTGTGACCTCGCCCTCCGTAGCATCATAAAGTCTTGGTATAAGCTGAACAAATGATGATTTTGAAGAACCTGTTCCGCCTACTATACCAACGGTCTGCCCGCTTTTTACTGATACATTTATATCATCAAGAACATTTTTATCCGCATTCCTTGAATATGAGAAGCGTACGTTTTTAAACTCAACATTGCCGTTTTTAACCTCATAAACAGGCTCGGCACAGTTTGTAATATCACTTTTTTCATCAAGTATCTCACAAATACGCTCTGCAGATGCCTTTGAAATAGTCATCATAACTATTATCATGGAAACCATCATAAGGCTTGAAAGTATCTGCATAGTGTAGGTTATAAGGCTCATAAGCTGGCCTGTTGTAAGTATCGTTGCCCCGCTTAAAACTATTATCCTTGCACCAAACCACGCAATAGCGATCATACAGCTGTAAACTGTAAGCTGCATAAGGGGCATGTTGTAGGATATCATTTTTTCCGCCTTTGTGAAATCGTTATAGATAGAGCCTGATACTTCTCTGAATTTATCGTTTTCAAAGTCCTCTCTTACGAAGGATTTAACTACCCTTATGCCCTTAAGGTTTTCCTGCACTACGTTATTGAGCTTATCGTAGGTCTTGAAAACTCTTTTGAATATGGGATGAGCATGGCTCATTATCACATATAAGCCAATGGCAAGCACAGGGATGGCAACAACGAAAATCATAGAAAGCTCTGTGTTTATCCTGAAGGCCATGATAACAGAAAAAATAAGCATGATAGGGCTTCTTACCGCTATCCTTATTATCATCTGGAAAGCCATCTGAACGTTTGTTACGTCAGTTGTAAGACGAGTGATAATGCTTCCTGTTGAAAATTTATCTATATTTGCAAATGAAAAATTCTGTACATTATAGTACATTTTGTGCCTCAGGTTTTTGCTGAAGCCTGCAGATGCCTTTGCGGCAAAGCTGCCGGAAACAACTCCGAAAACAAGTGACATAATACAAAGCACTATAAGCAGCAAACCTGTCTTTATAACAAAATCCATATCTCCCTTATCGATACCGAAGTCTATAAGGTCTGCCATATATAAAGGTATTATTACCTCCATCAGTACCTCAAGGCTTACCGTTAAGGGCGTCAGTATTGTGGCTGTTTTATATTCGCCTATACATCCGGCTAATTTTTTAATCATAATTTACTTTCCTCCAGATTGCCTTTTATTTTCAAAAGGACTCTATAGAATATCTCCATATTTTCCTTATCTATACCCTCTGTTATCCTCTCATCCAGGGCCTTCATATCCTTTGATATAAGTTTATGTATCAGCTCTGCCTTCGGGGTCAGGACAAGCTGCCTTTGTCTTGCATCGTCTTTTATGCTCAGCCTTTCAACAAGGCCGTTTTTTTCCATCGTCTGTAAAATAGTAGTAACTGTGGAACGCCTTAAATTGAACTCCTTTTCAAGTTCCCTCTGCAGCACCACTCTGTTGCGGTTATCATAAAGATAGCCTATTACCCAGCCGTGGGAAAGCGTCATTTTATCTATATCCTGATTAAGTCCCGCATTAAGCGACTGTCTGCAGATAAGATTGTTTATCTGTTTAAACTCCCTGCACAGCTTAATATCGCAAGTATCCATTTTACCCTCCCAAAATCGTTAGATAGCTAACCGTTAGAACGCTAACGATTATACAACTATATGCTTTTCAAGTCAATAATATTTATGCCCGTTTTAATAAAAAAACAGGCGGTCAAAAAACCACCTGTACAAGGACCATATAAAGCACTGTTCCAAGAGCAATGCTTGCGAGGGTATTTCTTTTCCATACATAGCTTAAGGCCACAAACACGATAGCTATAGCCTCCGGGATACCGTGAGGGAATGTTACAAGCGACACACCCTTAAGGCAGTATATAACAAGCATACCCATAATAGCACAGGGAAGTACCCTGCTTAAATAAGCAATGATAGGAGGCGTTTCCTCCGAATTAAAAACAAAGAAAGGAGCAAACCTTAACGCCGCCATAACAAGGGCAACCACCGCAACAATAAGGGCTGAATGGGTAAGATCCATATCACATCGCCTCCTTTGAAAGAGTGCCGCGCATTATAAGAAGAGCCGCCGAAATAACTATCATAGCCGGTATAAGGAAGCTTTCGGCTCCGAATATAACAAGGCAGATGATAGTTGAAATGAGACCTATCACAGCCGGCCTGTGATCCTTGTGTGAAAGCCACTGGTCTATGAAAATAACAACAAAAAGTGCTGTCATTGCAAAATCAACACCCTCTGTATTAAATGCTATAGTGCTTCCCGCAATGGCACCGATAACGCTTCCAAGCAGCCAGTAGGACTGGTCAAGTATGGTTATGTAAAAGAAAAACTTTTTCCTGTCAACGCCCTCGGGAGGCTCTGTTGTGCACACAAGAGAATAGGTTTCATCCGTAAGGCCAAAGATAAGATAAGGCTTTATTTTACCTATATGTTTATATTTTTCTATCATGGAAACACCGTAAAAAAGATACCTTGCGTTTACCATAAAGGTCAGAAGTGCTGTTGAAATAAGGCTTGCGCCTCCGCTTAAAAGATCTACAGCCACATACTGTGCCGAACCGCCGTAAATAGTAAGGCTCATAACAAATGCCCACAGGAAGCTGTACCCCTTTGAGGAAAGGAGTATGCCAAAGCCCATACCAAGCACAAGATAGCCCGCAAAAACCGGCATAGTAAGCGGGAACGCGGCTTTAAATGCTTTTTTATCCATTGTAAAAATCCCCTGTTCTTATTAACTATTTAACATATTAGCACATTAAAGTGATTTTTTCGAGTATTTTTAAAAAAACCTTGGGGATATACCCCAAGGTTTAAAATCTATCATTCAAGAATATAAACTACCATATCGCGTACGCCCCATTTATAGGCTTCTGAAAGGCTCATATAGCAAAGGTCAAGCCTGTTGCCCTTTATGGCACCACCGCGGTCTTCAACAACACCTATTCCGTAGCCGGGAACATATATCCTTGTCCCGAAAGGAAGCACTCTTGTATCTGCCGCTATCATACCGAAATCAGCAGTCTTGCCTGATGCTGTTACGCCTGTACAGCCCTCGTCCCAAGGGGTATAGCCTGTTACTACCATCTGTATAGCCTTTTTAAATTTTATTCCGTCAACAGTATCCTGTGTACCTCGCCTTACAACAGCATTTACAGGTTGAGAAACTGCAACCCTTGATACCTCTTCCGTAGCAATAAGCACATCATTTACATATACATCCTTATAGACTACCTCTGTCTGTCCGTCAACACCGGGGATCTCAACAAGCTCGATGCCTGCATAAAGTGTGTTGTCATCAATATAGGTTGTCTGATAAGATATTTTTTCTGTTTTTGTATAATTAATGACCTCACTTGATGTAAGATGGATAACCATTGCGTCTGTTACCATATCCTTTTCTTCAAAGTTTTCGATAACAAATTCCGAACAAAGTATATCCCTGTTTTCCTCCAGAAGCTCGCCTACCGTTTTTTTGACAGAAAATACCTTTCTGGGTACATCGTCAAGCACTATCGTTACAGCCTTGCATCTTTCAACGGTTATCATCATGCCCGTTTCAAGCTTTGTTTCAATGGGTGGATATACCTTATCCCTCTCATCCAGCTGCGCATTGATATATTTTAAAAATCTGTCTACTGTGTTTGCGTTTGTTGCGTGTCTTGTTACTGTTCCGTCATCATCAAGATAAACATAGTTTGTTGATGATAGCTGGTAGGCGGAGGCAGTTACGGTAAAAGTCGCCATTGAGAAAACGATGATGAAAAAAACTGCTAATCGTTTTAACATTTTATCCTCCTTCCGACCGACGGGCCCGTTTTTATATAAAGGCCAGAACGATCTGCTGTTTGGAAAAATTTTTCCAAAAATTAAGGATATATCCTATTTAAGATATATCCCAGTACAACATTTCTATATCATATTAACACAAACGTAACATTTATGCAACATTTTATTTAAAAAACAGTTCGACAGCGTTATCTGACGTGATTCTTGCAACCTCTTCCTCGGTCATATTTTTAAGCTCTGCTATCTTTTTGACAACATATTTAAGGTTTGAAGAATCGTTTCTTGTTCCCCTTACAACAGAGGGTGCAAGGTAGGGAGAATCGGTTTCGATAAGTATATCCTTTATGGATAATCTTTCAACTGTTTCTATAAGCTTTTTGGAGTTTTTATATGTAACAACGCCTCCAACGCCTATTTTGAAACCCATCTTAACATATTCCTCTGCCATTTCAGCACTTCCGCTGTAGCAATGGATGACACCTTTTCTTACGCCACTTGCCTTTATCATATCAAAGGTTTCCTGCGCGGCGTCCCTTGAATGGATAACAACAGGCATATCGACCTCTTTAGCCAGCTCAAGCTGGCGTTTAAACCAATAGCGCTGAACATCGCGTGGAGAATTGTCGTAGTAAAAATCAAGGCCTATCTCGCCTACGGCAACAGCCTTATCCTCTTTTGTAAGATCCTTAAGAAGTGCAAAGCTTTTTTCATCAAGACTATCCGCCTCATGGGGATGAACACCTACAGCGGCATATACAAAATCGTAGCTATCCGCAAGAGAAAGGCTTGAAAGTGATGTTTTAATATCACAGCCTATATTTATTATGGCGTGTACGCCCTCCTTATCGTGGAGGGCGTCAATAAGCTCATATCTGTCGTCATTAAAGCGTCTGTCATCATAGTGTGCGTGTGATTCAAAATACATATCAGCATACCTCTGAGCCCGGATCAATAGCCTTTTCAGGACTTACAACTGTAAGGTTACCCTTGTCATCGCTTGCGCAAAGCACCATACCGTGAGATTCAAAGCCCATCATCTTTCTGGGTGCAAGGTTAGCTACAACAACTACGTTTTTGCCTACCATCTCTTCGGGTGTATAGTATTTTGCGATACCTGAAAGTATCTGTCTTACCTCGTTTCCGATCTTGATCTGTGATTTAAGGAGTTTTTTGCTTCCTTCAACCTTTTCACAATGTAAAACAGTACCTGTCCTTAACTCTATCTTATCAAAATCATCAATAGTGATGGTTTCTTTATGCTCGACCTCGGGCTCTTCCTCTTTAGGCTCGTCCTTCATTTTGTTTGCAACGCTTTCTGCCGCAGCCGCTTTTATAGCTGCCTCAAGCTCTGCAAGTTCTTTTTTGATATCTATACGAGGGAAGAGAGTTTCACCCTTTTTAACCTCAAGGTCTGCAGGTAAAAGTCCCCACTCTTTAGCCTTATCCCAAGCTACGATCGATTCATCAGCAATGTTAAGCTGTGCCCAGATAGCTTTGGGAGCCTTTGTCATAAAAGGCTGGATTATAATTGAGATGATCCTTATTGATTCAGCTATGTTATAAAGAGCACCTGCAAGCTCGCTCTTTTTAGCCTCGTCCTTGATAAGTACCCAGGGCTGTGTTTCGTCAATATATTTGTTTGTTCTTCTTACGAGTGTCCAGATCTCATTAAGGGCATCGCTGAAGAGCATTTTATCCATATAGCCTTCAACCTTGTTAAGTGTTGCAAGAGCAACTGATTTAAGGTCTTCATCAAAGTCTGTAGCGGCGTGGTCTGCAATGATCTTTCCGCCGAAGTATTTTTCTATCATACCTACAGTTCTTGAAACAAGGTTACCGAGGTCATTTGCAAGGTCGCTGTTTATCCTCTGGATAAGGGCTTCGTTTGTGAAGTTTCCGTCCTGACCGAAAGCTACCTCTCTCAAAAGGAAATAACGGATAGCATCAAGGCCGTATCTTTCAACGAGCACTTTAGGATCTACTACATTACCCTTTGATTTACTCATTTTTCCGCCGTCAATAACAAGCCAGCCATGGCCGAATACCTGCTTAGGTAAAGGAAGGTCTAAAGCCATAAGCATAGCAGGCCAGATGATAGTATGGAAACGAACGATCTCTTTACCTACAAGGTGAACATCAGCAGGCCAGTATTTTTTGTACTGCTCATCCTGCTCTGTACCATAGCCTAAGGCTGTGATGTAGTTTGAAAGAGCATCTACCCAAACGTATACGATGTGATTGGGATCAAACTCAACGGGGATACCCCATTTGAAAGATGTACGGCTTACGCAAAGATCCTCAAGACCGGGACGTAAGAAGTTTGAGATCATTTCTTTCTGTCTTGTAGGGGGCTGTATAAATTCAGGGTGAGATTCGATATGCTCGATAAGTCTGTCCTGATATTTTGAAAGCTTGAAGAAATAGCTTTCCTCTTTTAATTTTTCAACATCTCTTCCGCAGTCGGGACATTTTCCGTCCACAAGCTGATGCTCTGTGTAGAATGTTTCACAGGGTGTGCAGTACCAGCCCTCGTATTCTGATTTATAGATATCGCCTTTATCATAAAGGGCTTTGAATATCTTTTTAACAGCATCAACGTGGATGTCATCTGTTGTACGGATAAACTGGTCGTATGAAATATCAAGGTCAGCCCAGAGCTCTTTGATACCGCTTACGATGTTATCAACATAAGCCTTGGGTGTTGTGTTCTGTGCTGTTGCAATTCTCTCTATTTTCTGTCCGTGCTCATCTGTACCTGTAAGGAACTTTACATCAAAGCCGCGGAGCCTTTTATATCTAGCCATTGCGTCTGCCGCAACTGTGCAGTATGAATGACCGATGTGAAGCTTATCGCTGGGGTAATATATAGGTGTTGTTATGTAGAATTTTTTGTTTTCCAAAATAATCCCTCCGTGAAATTTTTTCTATCCTTTTAAGTATACCCATTTTATATATAAAAAGCAAAATTTTTTTACAATAAAAAGGCAGATAACGTAAAAATACGCCATCTGCCGTAAGGTCAAACAATTTTTTAGTCAAGAACTAATGAAGGAGCTGCATAAACTCTTGCTTTAAGTTCATTGTCAAGCATATAAAGAGCCTTTGCATCGTGACCGAAAAGGTCAAACTTCTTGATCATATCGCCTGCATTTTTCTCTTCCTCGCCCTGCTCTTTTACGAACCAGTCAAGGAACTGCATTGTACGGAAATCTTTTTCCTCATAAGCTGCAGCATAGATGTTGTTGATAAGAGCTGTTACATACTGCTCATGCTCAAAAGCTGCGTGAAGGGGATCTTCGTATTTTGTATAAACCTTGTCGGGTTTAGCGATAGCCTCTAAAGTTACTTTGCCCCCGTTGTTAAGTAAATATTTACGGAAAAGTAAAGCGTGATCCATCTCTTCCTGTGCCTGGATGTAATACCAGTTTGCAAAGCCCTCAAGGCTCTCGTCTTCATAATAGTCAGCCATATCAAGGTAAAGATATGCTGAATACATCTCTTTATTTATCTGGTCGTTTAAAAGTTCTGCTACTTTTGCTGCTAACATTTTTTAATCCTCCTTTAAATTGCTCATTTCACATATAAGTTTATGTTTAAGTCCGTCAAGCTTATCTGAAAGGTCAACGGGCACTATGTGCGGGTTATTAAGACGTTTATGCTCGTCCCAGAGAGTATCAAGCTCTTTTTTACAGTAATCTCTTATTTCCATTACCTTGGGGCTTTCGTATACACATTCTCCGTTTACAAATATAGGTACAAGCACATCTCTTAAAGTGTATGTTCCGGGTTTAAGTGTCATCCTCTTCCATTTCTCGGAACGGTCATAGAGAGTAAGTGTTTCGCTCTCGTTAAATTCCTCGTCCTCAAGGGCAAGAAGGTCTGCCTTTATTTTTCCTGTTTCCTTGTCGTATACACGTACTATCTTCTTTATACCGGGTGTAGTTACCTTCTCAGGGTTATTGGAAAGCTTTATTTTGGGAACAAAGTTACCCTCTCCGTCACCTTCCGCCGCAAGCTTGTAAACTCCGCCGAAGGCAGGACAGTCGTCTGCTGTGATAAGCTTTGTTCCTACTCCCCAGAGGCTTATCTTGGCACCCTGAAGCTTAAGGCTTGAGATAAGGTTTTCATCAAGGTCACTTGAAGCGCTTATAACGGCATCGGTAAAGCCGGCTTTATCAAGCATTTCCCTTGCTTTTTTTGAAAGATATGAAAGGTCACCGCTGTCAAGACGGATACCATAGCTTTTAAATTCCACGCCTCTATCTCTCATTTCCGTAAATACCTTTATAGCATTAGGCACGCCCTGTTCAAGGGTGTTATATGTATCTACAAGGAAAATACAGTTTTCGGGATACTGCTCTGCATAAGTCCTGAAGGCTTCAAGCTCTGAGGGGAAGCTCATTATCCAGCTGTGGGCATGAGTACCTTTAACAGGTACATCAAAAAGCTTGCCTGTAAGAACGTTACTTGTGCCGACACAGCCTGCTATCATAGCTGCCCTTGCACCTAAAACACCTGCATCAGGGCCCTGGGCACGTCTTAAGCCGAACTCCATAACGGGGTCACCCTCTGCCGCCCACACTACCCTTGCCGCCTTTGTTGCAATAAGGCTCTGGTGGTTAACTATATTAAGAAGTGCAGTTTCAACAAACTGTGCCTCTGTGATAGGAGCTTTAACTCTCATAAGAGGCTCCTGAGGAAAAACTATAGTACCTTCAGGTATAGCAAATATCTCGCCTGTAAATTTAAAGTTTTCAAGATATTCGATAAAATCGTCATCGAACATACCCAAAGACTTTATATATTCTATATCACTTTCTTTAAAAGTAAGATTTTTAACGTACTCTATAGCCTGTTCAAGTCCGGCTGCAATAGCATAACCATTTCCGCAAGGATTTTTTCTGTAAAAAAGGTCAAAAACCACAGGTTTTTTTGCCATACCCTTTTTAAAATATCCCTGCATCATAGTAAGCTGATATAAGTCGGTAAGTAATGTTACTTCATTTAAATTCATTAGTTATCCGTCCTCTCAAATGGTTGCGATTCTTCCCATTAGAAATAATTATACACCAATCTGTCAATAATTCAATTACTTTTAAAAAATGCTTTACAAAAAAATTACCTTATTATATAATATTTCGAGTATGAGCATACCTTTTAAGGGTATGATATAAAAATAAACGTAAAGACGGGAACAGTATCTTAAAAAGAAATATCAAAGCGAGCAGGGGATGGTGCAAGCCCTGTATGAGTAATTTTAAGAGAATATCATCCCCGAACGGCACACCGAAATAACAGTAGGATGTGACGCAGCTCCTGCGTTAAGGGAGAGCACAAAATTTGTGTACTAAGTGGGTTTTAAAAAACCAATTCAGGTGGTACCGCGTAAGATATACTCTTTCGTCCTGTTTTTGCAGCGATGGAAGAGTTTTTTATTTTATAAGACTAACCGAAAACAATATAACAATTTTTCAGGAGGAGAAAAGCATGTATAAAAAAGTGTCTACAGACCTTGATTTCGTATCAAGAGAAAAGGCCATTGAAAAGTTCTGGCTCGATAACCAGATCTTTGAAAAAAGTATTGAAAAAAGAAAAGATGCCGAAACATATATGTTCTATGACGGCCCCCCTACAGCCAACGGCAAACCTCATATAGGTCACGTTCTTACACGTGTTATCAAAGATATGATCCCCCGTTACCAGACAATGAAAGGCTTTAAGGTTCCCCGTAAAGCCGGCTGGGATACACACGGTCTTCCTGTTGAGCTTGAGGTTGAAAAGCTCCTTGGCCTTGACGGCAAAGAGCAGATCGAAGAATACGGTCTTGAGCCCTTCATCACAAAATGTAAGGAAAGCGTTTGGAAATACAAAGGTATGTGGGAAGATTTCTCATCTACAGTTGGTTTCTGGGCTGATATGGACTGTCCTTATGTAACATACGAAAACGACTACATCGAATCAGAGTGGTGGTCACTTAAAAAGATCTGGGAAAAAGGTCTTCTTTACAAAGGTCATAAGATAGTTCCCT
>SVDG01000111.1 GCA_015057875.1 Lachnospiraceae bacterium
GCGATACCTTCTTCAAGAATCATTGCTGCTGCATCGAGATTTCTTCTCTCGAATGACTCAGGAAGAACGATAGTTTTTTTATCGCTTTTTGCTTTAGCCTTTAAGCTTGTTAAAAAGTCCATAACGCAAACCTCCATTTTGTAACACTAAATAATTTTCTCTTATTGACAGACTTATCCTGTCTTTCCAACTATTTATTATAATCAAAATATTCCGTGTATACAATATCAAAATTCATTTTTTTACAAGTATTTACGCCTAAAAACACATATTTTTTAGTATTATTCTAACTTTTGTGGTAAACTGTTGGCAAAGGATGTGAATGATTTGACTACAGTTGGCATTATTGCGGAATATAACCCATTCCACAACGGACACAAACTTCATATAGAAAAGGCAAAAGCCCTTACAGGTGCCGACAGAGTAGTAGTTGTTATGAGCGGCAACTTCGTCCAGAGGGGCGAGCCTGCTATCTTTGACAAATGGTCAAGGACAAAATGTGCCCTCCTTAACGGCGCAGATGTTGTTATAGAGCTTCCTGCTTATTTCTCAACGGCTTCTGCGGAATTTTTCGCAAGGGCGGCTGTAGATATCCTCGATAAAACAGGCTGTGTGGACTATATCTGCTTCGGCAGCGAGTCCGGAGATATATGCGCCATAACAAAGGCCGCAGAGTGTCTTTTAAACGAAAGCGAGGAGTTTAAAAACGCACTTAAAGATAACCTTGATAAAGGTCTTCCCTATCCCGCTGCAAGAAGCAAGGCCTTAAGCGAAGCGGAAGGCGTAAACGAAGATATACTCCTCTCTCCCAACAACATCCTTGCAGTTGAATACGTAAAGGCCCTTTTATCCATAAAAAGCAGCATAAAGCCTGTTACATTAAAAAGACAGTTTACAGACTATAACTCAACCGAAACCGTAAAAGGCTTTGCCTCTGCAACAGCCTTAAGATATATGCTTAAAACAAAAGCCGATATCTCCTCTTTCGTCCCCTGTCTTCCGGACGCCTTCCCTGTATACTGCGATACCATGTCACCTTTTTTAAGCTACAAAATGCGTATGCTTGGAAAGGAGGGACTTTCACAGATACTCGATATCGGGGAAGGACTTGAAAACAGGATACTTGATGCTTTCGGAGAATATAAGGACTATGACCTTCTTGCATCATCAGTAAAAACAAAACGCTACACCCATTCAAGGATACAGCGTATATTCATCCACGCCCTGCTTGGCATAACAAAAGACGATTTTGACACCATCATTTCCTCAGGTATAAACCATTATATAAGGATACTCGGTTTCAGAAAGGATGCACAGGATACAGTAAGTTTGATTTCAAAAAGCGCCTCCATTCCTGTTATAACTACCGTTAAATCAAGAGAGGGCTTAAGCGATACAGCAAAGCTTATGCTTGATAAAGAAAGGACTGCTACCGATATCTATTATCTTTTAAAGGGCGAAGATATAAAACTTAATAAAGACCTTACAACACCAATGGTATTGATATAATTTTACGGGCATATATTTAACTACCTTTACAAAAGGAGTTTTGTATATGCCCTTTAAAAATGTCATTATTTTTATAACAGCCATGGCAGTTATGCTTTTTTTCATATTTTCTCCGTCCCTTGCCATATCCTCCGCATACAGCCATTTAAATATATGGTTCAACAGCATCGTACCATCGGTTTTTCCTTTTATCATCTGCATAAGCCTTATGGAAAGCATTGATATACCATCTCCTCGCGGGAGCTTTTCATGCCTCATCTGCCGTTCTCTTTTTGCTCTCCCCACCGATGTGATAATGCCCGTTGTCATAAGCCTGCTTTCAGGCTTTCCTATGGGTGCACGTTCAGCCGTATCACTCTATAGATCAGGCAGGATAAATTCCGATGAGCTTCAGCGGCTTTTATGCTTCATAAACGCGCCTAGCCCTGTTTTCACCATCTGCGTTATCGGCACCGGCCTTCTCTTTTCTCCTGCTTACGGAAGACTTATCCTTTTTTCCTGTCTGGCCTCCACATTACTTGCATCTGTAATATCAAGTTTCTACTATACAAAAAAGCCATTTTATACAGCAAAACCACAGCCGTTGTCTTCAAAGACCGATATAATAGCAGATTCTATCCTCGGCATACTCAAAATAGGTGCCTATGTCATATTTTTCGGCATAATAAACGATATGCTCTCCCTTATACCGAAATTCGGAGTTGCGTTTACTCTCTTCACAGAAATGACATCTGCCTCAAAAGCCATATCCCTGCTTGCGGTCCCTTTGCGTATAAAAGTATCCCTTCTCGCCTTTATGCTGTCCTTCGGCGGTATATGTATGCAGATGCAGATATTTTCTTATATCAAGACTGTTCCTTTTAACAAAGCCATTTACATAGCCTCGCTTACTTTTAAAGCCGTCCTTGCATGCCTGCTCTCATATACGTTTTATCCTTTTTTTGAATACGGACATTTAAGCTATGTATCAAGCACAACGGCCCACTCCTTCATTTATCCAAACGGCATGTCTCTGTTTTATATAACCATACCGATCGCATTTATCATATCCTTTATTTGCATTAAAAAAAGGCAGATATAACATCTGCCTTTTGTGTTCTTATAATTATTTTTTGATACCGCGAAGCTCGTTTCTGTTCTCAAAAATAACATTGAGCTTATCCTCATAGAACTGCTCCATTTTTGCGTTTTCAACATGCATTGAATCAAGCATTGTTTTAAGGTTAGCCTCTGCCATTGAAAGGACCTCATCAGCGTATTCGATAGCACCGATACGAAGCTCTTTAGCTGTTTTTTTGCTATCCTCGATTATCTCGTTTGCTCTGTCATAAGCCTGTTTTGTTATCTCATGCTCTTCAACGAGTTTAGCAACCTGCTCCTGTGTACTTTTAACTATAGCATCTGCCTCTTTTTTAGCATCAATGAGGATCTTGTTTCTTTCCTCAAGGACCCATTTTGACTGTTTGATCTCATTGGGAAGTCTTGTTCTGATTTCAGCAATAATATCATAGATCTCCTCTTTGTCTACATTAACCTTGCTTGAAAAAGGAACAGCACGGCTGCTATCTAAAACTTCCTCGATCTCATCTAATAATTTCATTACTGTATCCATAAACCATTACCTCATTTCCTGTATTTAGCAAGAATTTCTTCTCTTATCTGTTCGGGTACCATAAAATCTATATTGTCGCTGAAAGCTGCGACCTCTTTAACTGCAGAAGAGCTTATAACAGCATTTTCCGCATTTGATGCCAGAAAAATGGTTTCAATATCTGAACCAAGTCTGTTGTTGATAAGTGCTCTCTGGTATTCGATCTCAAAGTCTGCCGCACTTCTTAATCCTCTTACCATAAGGGTACAATTTGTTTCCTTTGCAAAGTCTGCCAGAAGTCCGTAGAATGAAGCTACCTCAACATTTCCAAGGTGTGCTGTAACTCTTCTTATCTGGTCTTTTCTTTCCTCTACTGTAAAAAGTGATTTCTTGTTGGGATTTTCAAGTATCCCTATAACCAGTGTGTCTACGATCCCTGCCGCTCTTTCTATAATATCAAGGTGTCCTTTTGTGATAGGGTCAAAGCTTCCGGGATAGATTGCCTTAA
>SVDG01000008.1 GCA_015057875.1 Lachnospiraceae bacterium
TTTAGAAAAACAAAAAAGACCCAGACGGGCCTAAACTTTTCTCATCTTCCGCTTTACGCGGGGGAATTGGCACCGATGCAGCTATCCCTGCCGGTTGCCGGGTTTCACAGGGCCCTGTCCCTCTACCACTCTTGATAAGATTGCAATTCATTATATATTACATATAATTGTTTGTCAACATATCATATACAATATATTGGGGTATGATAATAATACACTATAATCCATATAATGTAAATAGGATTTTATAACTTTCTTAAGCTTTTCTTAATTGTATTGACCTTGATGTTGTACTACAATTTTTATAAAGAGGTGATGAAATGAAAAAAATCATACTTATAATTATTATTTTTATAATTATCGCAGTTTATTTCCTTTGGGGAAACCTTTCGATCGCAACTACCAAAATCACCGTAAGAAGCAGTTCCCTCCCATCATCCTTTGATGGCTTTAAAATAGTTCATATTTCGGACCTGCATAATGACGAGTTCGGCGATGACAACCAAAGGCTTCTTTCGCTTATCCGCAACACCAAGCCTGATATTATTGCCCTTACAGGCGATATTATAGATTCAAGGCGTACTGATACCGAAGTTGCAGAGGAATTTATAGAAGATGCTTTAAAAATCGCTCCCGTTTATTATTCAACAGGCAATCACGAATCAAGACTTAAAAACTTCCCATCAACAGAAAGAGAATTTATTGAAGACGGTGCTATAGTTTTAAGAAATGAAGCAAAATATATAAATAAGGGAAACCACAGCATACTCATAGCCGGTATAGATGACCCCGATTTTAAAAGTACTGATACCGCTTCTGCTATTAAAGACATCGGCAAAAATGATGCTTTTACTGTACTCCTGTCCCACAGGCCCGAGCTTTTTGATATATACTGCAAAGAAGGTATAGACCTCACCTTAAGCGGACACGCCCACGGCGGACAATTCCGTCTTCCCTTTATCGGCGGTATTTACGCACCCCATCAAGGACTTATGCCCGAATATACAGAAGGACTTTATACAAACGGTTCATCCAATATGATAGTAAGCCGCGGACTTGGGAAAAGTCTTTTCCCTATAAGGTTTAATAACCGACCTGAAATAGTTGTTATAACCCTTGAAACAAAATAAGAGCTATGCTGATGCATAGCTCTTTTCACTTTATTATCTTTTTATCCTATTATCTCACTATCATCCATAACAGGTGATTCAAAAGCAAGATCATCAATTATTATATCATTGTCCTCAGAGGGGGCTGTCTGTGATGAAGGCTCTCTTCTTTCAGCTCTTTCGCCTCTCTCAGATGCTCTCCTTCTTCTTCTTTTACGTCTTTTCTTTGTGTTTCTGGTTCCGCCTGTAAGGAAATCAATATACTCTCCCGTACCGATAGCAACACATGAAACCGAATCCTCAGCAACCATAGCGGTAATACCTGTTTTTACTTTTATAAGCTTATCAAGTCCATATAAAAGGCTTCCGCCGCCAGTCATAACAATACCACGGTCTGCAATATCTGCCGCAAGCTCGGGAGGTGTTTTTTCAAGCACCGCGTGAACCGCGTCAACAACAGCATTTACCTGTTCCGCAAGGGCTTCGTGCATCTCTTCAGATGTAACGGTTATGTTTTTGGGAAGACCTGTTATAAGGTTTCGTCCTCTTACCTCCATGCTTGCAGACATAGTTCTTTCATAGGCTGTACCGATATTTATTTTAAGAGCTTCCGCTGTTCTTTCACCGATAAGGATATTGTGTTTTTTACGCATATATTTAATGATGGCATCATCAAAGTTATCTCCGGCGATTTTAATTGAATTGCTTACAACCGTTCCGCCAAGGGAAATAACAGCTATATCCGTTGTACCGCCGCCAATATCAACAACCATACTTCCGCAGGCCTTTGATATATCTATACCAGCACCTATAGCCGCTGCAATAGGCTCCTCTATAATATGCACTACCCTTGCACCGGCCTGACGGGTCGCATCCTGTACAGCTCTTTTTTCAACCTCTGTAACACTTGAGGGTACACACACAGCTATGGCAGGTTTAACAAAAGAACGTCTGCCGACAGCCTTTTCAATAAAATATTTAAGCATTCTTTCAGTCATTTCATAGTCTGAAATAACACCCTCTTTAAGGGGCCTTATAGCAACGATATTGCCGGGAGTACGTCCAAGCATCCTTCTAGCTTCCTCGCCAACAGCAAGGATGGTATTTGTACCTTTATCAATGGCAACAACTGAGGGTTCTCTTATAACTATTCCTCTATCTTTTATATAAACAAGGACAGTAGCAGTACCCAAGTCAATGCCGATATTTTCACCAAATCCGAAAAAATTAAACATCTGCTGTTCTCCTTTAAAATTTATCTCTTCCGTTAAGTAATCTGTTTATCATTTTTATTATATAGATATTTATATCATAATTCAAATCATCTTTATATAAAAAATATAAATTTAATAATTAATTTATAAATTAAGCACATTTTCTAAACATTTCTATAAACATATCAATAAAACCCATCTTGTCAGCACCATTGACTGTAATAACATCCACTCTGCCGACTTCCTTTTCGCCTATCCTGTAAACTATCTCCCCCGCCTTTTCTCCTGCCTCAAACGGCGCCTTGATAAACGGCAGAAGCTCTATATCATATTCAAGGGTGTTAGCCTCTCCTTTTTTAGCAACAACCGAAAAGTCCTCCTTTGCCTCTACATCCGTCTTTTCAGTTATACCCTTATGTATGGCTATTTCCCCTACAGTATCGCCCTTTGCTATGCCTTCCATCACCTCATAATTGGCAAAGCCGTAATCAAGCATATCCATTACCTCTTTAAACCTTACCTTAGGATCGGAAACACCCATAACAACAGCCACAAACTCGACCCCGTTTCTTTTTGCACTGCCAGAAAGGCAATAAAGAGCTCCGTTTGTAGACCCTGTTTTAAGCCCTGTGGCACCGTTATACCATTTTATAAGCTTATTTGTATTGGTAAGACCAAAATCGCTTTCTCCACGTCTTGTTTTGTGTGTAATGGTATCCATCCACGTTGTTGTGTATTCTGTTACCTCAGGATGGTTTAAAAGAAGCTGTCTTGACATGATAGCAACATCTCTTGCACTGGAAACGTGTCCTTCTGCGTCAAGCCCACAGGCATTGACAAAATGGGTATTTTCCATTTTAAGCTCCTTTGCTCTTTCATTCATAATATCAACAAATCCATCTTCACTTCCACCTATAAATTCAGCCATAGCTACAGCTGCATCGTTTGCGGAAGCTATAACTATACACTTTGTAAGTTCTTTTACTGTCTGTTCTTCCCCTGCTTCAAGGAAAACCTGACTTCCTCCCATTGATGCCGCGTGTTCCGACACAGTAACCTTATCGTCCCATTTTATTTTTCCTTCTTCCACAGCCTCATAAATAAGCAGGATAGTCATTATTTTTGTTATACTCGCCGGCGGCATAGCCTCATCAGGTGCTTTTTCATAAACTATATCCCCCGATACAAGTTCAAGTAGCACCGCACTTTTTGAAGTTTGCGCCAGGTCTGCCGCAACAGCCTTTATCGGCAAAAGTGTAATTATAAAAACAGCAATAATAAAACCCGTAAAAAATCTTATAAGCTTCATAACATCCTCCACAACAAACTTTATATAAAGTATATTTACGAAAGCTTATTCAATATTCTTTACGGGTATAGGTTTATCCATTTTTATTGAGTTTTCATCAACCACCGAGTCATAGGCTATAACGCCAACCCCCGCGGCATAAGCCCTTTTGATAGCCTCAGCAAAGTCAGGGTCGGTTTTTCCGTTTGGTATAAGCTCATTTACTTTTTTCATCTGAACGGCAAAAAATATGTACGCCTCATATCCCTCTTTTTTTGCCGTTATAAGCTCATTTATATGCTTTGTCCCTCGCTCGGTAGGTGCATCGGGAAAAGCTGCAACTCCGTCATTTTCAAGGGTAACGCCCTTAACCTCAATAAAGCCCTTGCGTTCACCTTCTTCAAAGTATATATCAAACCTTGAAGAGCCGTATTTAACCTCTCTCTTAACAACATCCGGCACACCTATTTCTGCTATTCGTCCCTCTTTAAGCGCCTCGTAAACCATCACATTAGGTACCTGAGAATCCATATTTACAAGATTATCCCCCTTATAGACCGATACAAGAGAATATTTTGTTTTTCTTTCAGCATTGTCACTTTCTTCAAGAAAAACTTCCGCACCCTTAACAAGCAGTTCTTTGCATCTGCCCGTATTTTTAACGTGTACCCTTTCCTCTTTTCCGTTTATATCACAAACGGCAATAAAGCGGTTAGGCCTTTCTATGAATTTTGCCTTAATTATATTTTTATATTCCATATCTCACCTATGTATGCGGCAAAGCCGCTTTCAGTAATTTTCCGCTTTTCTTTCAAAGTACGCTTTAGGGTATTTACAAAGAGGGCAAATTTCAGGAGGAGTTGACCCTTTATGAACATAACCGCAATTACGGCATTTCCAGTACATATTTCCTTCTTCATCAAGGAATACCGTATGGGTATTTATCCTTTCTATAAGCCTTCTGTAACGCTGCTCATGCTCGGCCTCTGCTTCCCCAAGTTCTTTAAAAAAGTCAGCTATAAAATCAAAGCCTTCTTCTCTCGCAGTATTTTCCATACTCTTATAAATATTCGACCATTCTTCTTTTTCACCTGCCGCCGCGGCAGATAAATTTTCACCCGTACTTCCAACTGCTCCCAAAAGCTTAAACATCATTTTTGCATGCTGATGCTCATTATCCGCAGTTTCTTCAAAAATAGCCGCTATCTGTTCATAGCCCTCTTCCCTTGCCTTCTCTGCATAAAATCTGTAGCGATTTCCCGCCATAGACTCTCCTGAAAAACCCGCCAGAAGATTCTGTTCCGTTTTACTTCCTTTAAGCAGCATTCATCATCACTCCTATATTTTTATACAGTTATGATGTGCTAAAAAAGGAAAACTATTCATCAGTATTCTATTCCCCTGACAGGCTCTGTGCCATTATTAAATGCGTGCTTTATCTCTTTCATCTCCGTAACGGTATCCGCCATAGCTATCAGCCAGCCAGGTGCCCCTCTGCCTGTAAAAACAAGGGTCGTGCCATCATTCCTTGAAGATATAAGCTTAACTATATCCTCCTTATCCTTTGCACCAAAACAATTTTCATTTATACAGCAGTTCATCTCATCAAGCACTATAAGGTCATATTCCCCTGAAACGATCTTTTTTTCCGCACTTTCAAAACCCTTTAAAAAAGCCTCTGCATTTTCCTCTTCACTATTTTCCCATGTAAAACCTTTGCCGTAAGTTTCAAAAACGCATCCGAGTTTTTTAAGAGCTTCTCTTTCCCCGCTTTCAAAACTCTCATCTTTTATAAACTGTATAACAGCACATCTGTAGCCATAGCCAAGGCTTCTTAAAACCATACCCATAGCCGCTGTTGTTTTGCCCTTGCCGTTACCCGTATTTATTATAAACAATCCTTTGTCCAAAATATCACTCCCCAAAAAGTTTATCATTGTTATTATAGCGTTTTTCCAGTATAATTAACATAAGTATTTTTAAAAGGAGGATGCAACTTGTCCGCAAAAGAAACCGAAATAAAACAGCTATGCACAGATTATATATTTAACGAAACCAAAGCAGCTTTTATGCTTCTTATTTTAAGCCAATGTGAGGAATTGTTAAAAACAGAAGTAAAGGCATACGACATGCCCGAAGATATACTTAACATCAAAGCAGATATAAAAGGATACCTTTCTAACCTCGAAAACACCTTAAACGCTTCTGCAGAAATAAAAGAGGCGGCCCTCGAGGAATGTATAGAGCTTAAAAACAGACTTGTTGAAATATATAAGTCCATCTACAGCTACTACGTTCAGTGGAATGTTGTTGCAACACCCATCGGAGATGAAACAGCATTAAGAAAATACAAGGATTCCGATGCCTATGGTAAAAAAATAGACTATAACAGATTTTATCAGGACTGTTTTGAATACCTCGATTTAAGTGATTCATTATTCACACAGAAGGCAAGGATAGGAAAGCTCCTTAAGTGTCTTCCACTTAAAATGACAAAAGATAAGTATTTTGACCTTGTTCAAAGCAGCCTTAACCTCGCTTTCGGCGGAGAAAGCAAAGAATCGATCGAGCTTTCTCTTGATACACTTATCAACACCTGTGCTCCCGGTGCCAAAAAAGATTATGGAAAATATTTCCCCGAAATATCTGAGCTTCTTGAAACAAAAGCACTTATCAAGGCGTCTGTATTATCAGATGAAGAGCTTGATAATGCATATACCGACCTTACAAGCGGCTTTGAGATGCTTCAGGATATAGAGGAAATGTGTCAGGATATCTTCAACGATATCAATTCTCTTATAATCATTTTCTTCTCAGGTTTAAGCTTTGATGACCTTACAGAAGACAATCCCGGCCACAAAGACGTATATTATAAATGTGTAGAGCTTATCAATAAAAACGATGCCACAGAGACAGCTCTTTTCGCAGAGCCTCTTCGTGAAATGGCAGAAAACTATGCTGAAAAGCTTATAGACAGAACAAACGAGATAAACTCAAAAGAAATGGATTTCTTTGAAAAGTATGGCAAGGTCGAGATAAATGATGAGGACATCCGTAAGCTTGCAGCTTCCGAAACATTTATTTGCTCATGTTTCTACGGCGATCTTAACGCAGAGATCTTCAACTTCAATTTAGCCGAGGACCTTCCCCCTGCCGATGAAGATTTCAAGAAAACAGCTTTTGACGAATTTTTATCCGTAATGAGAAAGGAATTCTCTTCTCTTCCAAATGCGGTAAGGAAGGTATCTATGCTTTCTCTTCTCGGCTCACTGCCTGTTGATATGAGCCCTGTTGAAACAGTAACATTCATAAAGGATACACTCGAAAGCGAATCAAAGCTTGAAGGCAAGCTCCTTATAATGGATAAAACAGGTATGGTGCTTACAGAGGATGGATACGGCGAAGCACCCCATCACGACTGTGGTTGCGGCCATAACCATCACCACCACGACCATGATTGCGACTGCGGATGTGGTCACGATCATCACCACCATGACCATGATTGCGACTGCGGTTGCGGTCACGATCATCACCATCATCATCACGATTGTGACTGCGGTCACCACTAATTTTCAGGAGGACAAAAAATGAAAAAACTACTTTCAATAATTCTTACCCTTGTTGTATCTTTAGGCCTTTTAACAGGCTGCATGCCTCAGGGTCCAATTTCAAATGACACAAGTTTAAAAGGCTATGTTGCTATGGGTAATGCCCAGATATTCGGTGACGGAACAGCAAGTATCCTTCCCCAGACAGAAGAGGAAGAAGCTTTTGCCGCTTTACCTGACTCTGTAACAAGCGAAGACGGAAGCCTTACAGTTGAAAAGAAAGGTGTTTATAACGGTATTACAACAGTTGCTTTATACTTACACGGATATCAGAGACTTCCTATGAACTACCTCACTAAAGATGCCGCAAGAGAAGAAGGCTGGGAAGGTGGAAGTGTTGAAGCTGTTATTGGCGAAAATGCTGTTATAGGCGGAGATGAATTCGGTAACTACGAAGGGCTTTTACCCGGCGGAGATGCCGTTCAGTACTATGAGTGCGATATAAACACTATCGGCAAAGATGAAAGAGGTGCCGAAAGACTTGTATTCTCAGGCCCCGATGACATTTACTATACACCCGACCACTACAAATCATTCGTACCCATTTATGTTGACGGTGAATATGTATATGAGGGATAAAAAATGAAAGAAATAACTCTTGAAGCGGCTAAAATGACAAACAAAGACGAAGCCCTTAAACACATAGCCAAAAAGCTTGATTTCCCCGAGTATTTTGGAAACAATTTTGATGCACTTAATGACTGTCTTACAGACATAAGCGAAGAAACTTCAATATCAATAGATAATGAGGAGCTTTTCAAAGGTAACCTTGGTGTATATGCCGAGATAATAAAAAAAGTTTTTCAATTTGCCGCAAAGCAGAATAAAAATTTAAAATTCAAATAAATTTACAGGCACAGCATATCATATGCTGTGCCTATTGTTGTATAATAGTTTTTTATTTGGTATGATATAAATACAGATGTTTTAAGGAGGTATATATGTATGGACAGGAATAAAAAAGTTGCTGATATAATCTCCATTTCAATTTACTTGGTTCTTATGTCACTCATAGTTATCGCCGTTACATCTGATATACCGATTTCCCTTAAATGCTTTGCTGTATCTTCAGCTATATATGGTTTTTATGAAGTGCATAAGCTGATGTATCGGTAATGTATTTCTGACATCTTTATACTCCCAAACAATCGTATACAACACACAAGCCTTACCCATCGTCATACAGGTAAGGCTTTTTAAATAATCTTTTTTATTCATTTACAGGTGTCCAGCTGCTGCTGTTGTCATTAAAACAAAGGTTATAGGCTACAGCAACATTCCTTGAAAGTTCTCCACTAACTACCGATACCGAAACATTGTATCCTCCATAATTATCACCAAGGGTCGCCGTGCCCGCACAGATTCCTCCATTGTTCTCAGCGTCAAACACATAACTGTTTCCTTCCGTATCCGTAAATGTTATTTTATACGTTAACCACTCTCCGGAAATACTCGGCACAAATCTGTAATTAAGGCTTTTGTTGGTTTGACCGAAAAACTCCGCTCCCGTTACCTTAAAGTTCTCCGTAAATGTATCAAACTGTTTTTCATAAAAAAGTCTTTCCTCTTTATTTTTGTTTATCGTATGTATCAGTCCAATCGCATACACAAGTATTATGATAACAGCCAAAGCCATCATATAAGGGCGTTTCTTAGCCTTTACAGTTTCTTTTACAGCATCTGTCTTTATTGTACATGCTTCTCTTCCACAAAGCTCGTCAAGGGATATTTCAAGCACATCAGCAAGTATCAAAAGCTTATTAAGGTCAGGCATTGCATCGCCAAGTTCCCATTTGCTTACAGACTGCCTTGATACCTGCACCTTTTCCGCAAGCTCTTCCTGGCTTAATCCTCGTTTTTTTCTTTCCATAACAAGTATTTCGTTAAAGTTCATCCAAGCACCTCCTTACACTGATATTTTAGCAAAAAAGCTGTTTTTGCTCAACCAAGCTTGATTGGAAAATGCGCAACCTGTGGTTGCAACCATAAAAATAAGGCAGTAAATCCATCATTTACCGCCTTATATGAAAACTTTATTTTTTATTTTAAAGAAGCAAGTCTTTCTTCGATCTGTGCCAGTAAAGCTCTGTATTTAACCTCTTTAGCTTTCTCCTCATCAATAACTTTCTGGGGAGCTTTAGCTACGAAGCCCTGGTTAGCAAGCTTCTTCTCAACCCTATCGATCTCTTTAAGTGTCTTTTCTTTCTCTTTGTTAAGACGCTCGATCTCTTTTTCGATATCAACAAGCTCTGCAAAAGGCATAAAGATAACAGCACTGGGTGTTACAACAGAAATTGCATCATCGCCTATTCCATCTTTATCAGCCTGAACCACTACCTCACTTGCATAGCCGAGAGTTTTGAAGAATACAAGTGAACGATTGAATACATCCCTTATAGCCTCATCCTGTGAAACAACGAAAACTTTAACCTTCTTAGAAGGAACAACGTTCATCTCTGCACGGATATTTCTTATACCTCTTACTGCCTCTTTGATTATGTCTATCTCTTCCTCATTTTCTTTAAAGTTCCACTCTGCTTTGTATGTGGGCCAGTCGCTTATCATGATGCTTTCTTCTTCATCCTGAAGGTGCATAAATATCTCTTCTGTGATGAAAGGTGTATAAGGATGAAGGAGCTTAAGGGCATTGATAAGAACTGTTTTAAGTGTCCATAAAGCTGATTTTCTTGTTTCATCCTCCTTGTTATAAAGACGGGGTTTAACCATCTCGATGTACCAGTCGCAGTACTCATCCCAAAGGAAGTCATAAATCTTCTGTACAGCAAGACCAAGCTCATAATGCTCCATGTTTTCCTCAACGTCTTTCGCAAGTGTGTTTACTTTTGAAAGTATCCACTTATCTGCAGGTGTAAGCATTAAAAGTCCGTCCTCTTCCTCGTCCTCAAGGTTCATAAGAACGAATCTTGATGCATTCCATACCTTGTTAAGGAAGTTCCTTGAATTATCAAGTCTTTCCCAGTAGAAGCGCATATCGTTGCCGGGTGCATTTCCTGTTATAAGCATAAGTCTTAAAGCATCTGCACCATATTTTTCGATAACCTCAAGAGGATCAATACCATTACCCAGAGATTTTGAGAATTTACGTCCCTTATCATCTCTTATAAGACCATGGATAAATACATCTTTGAAGGGTATCTCTCCCATCTGCTCACAGCCTGAGAATACCATTCTGATTACCCAGAAGAAGATGATATCATAAGCTGTTACAAGCACGCTCGTAGGGTAGAAGTGCTGAAGATCCTCTGTGTTTTCAGGCCAGCCAAGTGTTGAGAAAGGCCAGAGTGCCGAAGAGAACCATGTATCAAGTGTATCCTCGTCCTGGTTGAATGTTGTGCATCCGCATTTTGAACATTTTTCGGGTGTTGTTTTGCTTACCTCTATATGACCGCACTCTGTACAGTAGTACGCAGGTATTCTATGTCCCCACCAGAGCTGTCTGGAAATACACCAGTCTCTGATATTTTCAAGCCAGTGGAGATATACTTTTCCGAATCTGTCAGGTATAAAATGAAGCTCTTCTTTTTTGTATGCTTCAATGGCAGGTTTTGCAAGATCTTCCATCTTAACAAACCACTGAAGCTTGATCATAGGCTCAACAACTGTGTTACATCTTTCATGTACACCTACAGCGTGAGTCATAGTTTCTATCTTAACAAGGTAGCCCTGTTCTTTTAACATATCAACAAGCTTAGCTCTTGCCTCGTATCTGTCAAGGCCTTCAAATTCAGGGCCTGCTGTTTTATTCATTGTTCCGTCATCGTTCATTACGTTGATACGGGGAAGATCGTGGCGAACACCAACCTCAAAGTCGTTAGGGTCGTGGGCAGGTGTTATTTTAACAACGCCTGTACCGAAATCGCGTTCAACATATTCATCTGCGATAACAGGTATCTCTTTATTAACTACAGGAAGTAAAACAGTTTTGCCGATATATTTCTGATATCTTTCATCCTCGGGATGAACTGCTACAGCTGTATCTCCAAGCATTGTTTCGGGACGAGTTGTTGCAACTATAACGTGATCATCTGTGCCAACGATAGGATATTTGATATGCCAGAAATGACCTTCCTTATCCTCATGGTTTACCTCTGCATCTGAAATACTTGTTTTACATTTAGGACACCAGTTGATTATTTTCTCGCCTCTGTATATAAGGCCTTTTTCGTAAAGGCGCGTAAATACCTCAAGAACAGCCTCTGATAAGCCCTCGTCCATTGTGAAACGAACTCTGTCCCAGTCACATGAGCTTCCTAATTTTCTTAACTGTTTAAGAATAATGCCACCGTATTCCTCTTTCCATTCCCATGCGCGGCGGAGGAAGTCCTCACGGCCTACATTCTCTTTTCTTAAGCCCTCTTTTGCCATTTTTTCAACGACCTTAAGCTCTGTTGAAATACTTGCATGGTCAATACCGGGCACCCAAAGAGCATTGAAGCCTGCCATTCTCTTCCAGCGGATAAGGATATCCTGGATAGTGTTATCAAGGGCGTGACCCATATGGAGCTGACCTGTGATGTTGGGAGGGGGCATAACTATAGTGTAGGGTTTCTTCCTTTTGTCGATAATAGTATGGAAATACTTTTTATCAAGCCATTTGTTATATAATCTTTCCTCTATGGAAGGATCATATGTCTTTTCAAGTTCTTTTCTCATATCTGTCCTCCTTAAACTAAAAAGAGCCTTCATCCAAAAAAGGACGAAGACTCGCGGTACCACCTTAATTCCCGCATAAACGGGCACTCTTTTGCACTTAACGCGTGCTTACGTATGCACCTACTTATTTTCAGCACATCGGCTCCCAAGCTACCTTCAGCACACTTCCCACAGGGGCTTACAGCCCATGACCCCATTCTCTTTCGTGTCAGTTTATGCTTACTCCTCTTGTTCAAGGCCTTTATACATATACATTCCGATTTTATTAAATTTAAGCCCTCTTGTCAAGGTCAATCCTTATTATACCTCGATATATTCATAAGTATGCCTACCGATGTCATAAGGATAACGAGGCTTGTTCCTCCGTAGCTTATGAAAGGAAGCGCAATACCGGTGTTAGGGATAGTGTTTGTGGCAACGGAAATATTTATAATCACCTGTATCGCAATAAGAGCTGTTATTCCTGTTGCAACAAGGCATCCGAAGGTATCCTTTGCCTTCATCGCGACCCTTACCCCTCTCCATACAAAAAGGGCAAACAAAAGTATAACAACAGCCGCACCTACAAACCCAAGCTCCTCGCAAATTATCGAAAATATGAAGTCATTATAAGGCTCAGGTATAAACGTCTTCTGTCTGCTTTGTCCAAGCCCAAGACCAAAAAGGCCTCCGCTTGCTATGGCATAAAGTGACTGTATTATCTGATAGCCTAAATCGGTAGGATCTGAAAAAGGGTCTACCCAGGCCCTTATCCTGTCAAGTCTGTATGCAAACTGCGGCAAAAAGAGAGCCGCACAGCCAAGAATGCCCGCAAGACCTATACCCGCAATAAAATACCATATCCTTTTGCTTGCAACAAAGAGCATAGCTATGCCTACTCCAAAAACGATTATGGCCGTACTCATATTTGCTGCACCTATAAGTATAACAGGTATTACAAGTATAATAAGGCATTTTACAAACCCTTTGATGTCCTTAAGTGCATCCTTGTGGCTTGATATGTAAAAAGCAAGGAAAAGTATAACTGCTATCTTTGCTATCTCCGAAGGCTGAAATCCAAATATCCACCTTTTTGAACCCTTTGTTGCCTCTGCCACAATAAGAACAAGCACAAGTAAAAAGTTTGTTCCTGCATAAGCCAGAAAGGCAAGCTTTTTATAAAGCTTATAAGGAAAATTAAGTGCAAGAACAAGCCCAACCATGCCCAGTCCGGCATACATAGCCTGGTTCTTTACGAAATGAAACATATCGTCAATTTTGGGGTGCTGCATTGCATAATAATAGCTTGAACTAAAAACCATAACTATACCAAAAAGCACGAGCATGATAGTAAGAAGAAGTATAGTGTAATCCGCAGAACCGCCCTTTTCTATATGAAGTTTTTTAAGAAGTCCGCTTCTTTTCTTTGCTTCTTCGCCCATTTTTTCACCAGCTTACATTTTACTTACAAGCTCCTTGAAGAGATTGCCTCTCTGCTCATAGTTATCAAACATTCCCCAGCTTGCACAAGCAGGAGAAAGAAGTACACAGTCACCTTTTTCTGCTATTTTTGCACACTGTTTAACCGCATCTTCAAAACTGTCACACATCGTTATGGCATCAAAACCATTTTCAATACAGCATCTTTTTATATCCTCAGCAGTTTGGCCGATAAGCACGATATGCTTTACTCTTCCGTCAAATGTCTTTACCCAGTCTGTATAATCAGCTTTTTTATCATATCCTCCGCCGATAAGCACAATGGGTTTTACCATAGCCATTACAGCCTTTATGGATGCATCGGGATTTGTGCCCTTTGAATCGTTATAATAATCCACTCCGTTGGGTGAGCCGCAGTACTCTATCCTGTGCTCAACTCCATTAAAGTCCCTTACCACTGAGACTATCGTATCCATGGGTACTCCCGCACACATAGCAATGGCAATTGCCGCCATAACATTTTCATAGTTATGCACACCGAGTATTTTTATATCGTTTATATTTATGACAACTTCATCAAAGCTATCCCATTTTACAATTATATTGCCGTCTTTAAGGAATATTCCTTCATCAAGCTCTCTTGCAGACGAAAAGAAGAAAACCCTTCCCTTTGTCCTTTTTTGCATATCACGGCAGACTGTATCCTCATAGTTAAGGATCAAATAATCCTCTTCTGTCTGATTTTCAAATACCCTTTCTTTCATTGCAATATATGTTTCAAGCCTCTTGTGTCTGTTAAGATGATCGGGAGTTATGTTTAAAACAGCCGCAATATGCGCTTTAAAATTTTTAATGGTCTCAAGCTGAAAGCTACTTGCTTCAAGCACAGCATAGCTTTTTTCATCAAGCTTATCCACCTCACCCGTAAAGGGGATACCTATATTGCCAACAACAGCCGTATTGCAAAAGGCCTTGAAAATCTCACCCGTAAGTGTAGTTGTTGTTGTCTTTCCGTTTGTTCCCGTTATAGCCGCTATCGGACAAGGGCAGAAGCTATAGCCTACCTCTATCTCTCCGGTCACCTCTTTACCCATATCATAAGCTTTTTTTACAAAGCTTAAGTCACAGGGTATGCCGGGGCTTAAAACCACCATGTCCTGACTATCTATTATATCATCGGGATTTTTGCCCATATAAAGGTCAATACCTTTGTCCTCTAAAAAGCTTACATCCCCGAAATCTTCTTTACTTTTAAGATCCTGCAAAGTTACGTTTGCACCCTTTTCCTTAAGAAAGAGGGCCGCACTTATGCCGCTTTTTGCCATTCCGCATACAAGTATATTTTTATTGCCGTACATCTTAAACATCTCCTATCAGAAAATGAATGTCTTAAGGCTTAAAAAGGCCACAAGGCAAAGCATAGCCGTAACTATATAAAACACCATAACGACCTTTGTTTCGTTCCATCCACAAAGCTCAAAATGATGATGGATAGGTGCCATTTTAAAAACTCGTTTATGAAAAAGCTTGAATGAGCCCACCTGTATAATTACTGATAATGATTCAATGAAATATATAAAGCCTACTATAACTATAAAAATCGGCATTTTAAGTATAAGTGCAGTTGAAGCAACAAATCCGCCTAAAGCAAGAGAACCTGTGTCACCCATAAATACCTTTGCGGGATATGAATTGAAAATAAGGAACGCAAGAAGTGCACCTACAACAGCACCTGCAACAGGAGATATGCCGCTACTCATGACCAAAGCCATAACAGCAAAAAATGCCGCCACAAGCACAGTTACACCACTTGAAAGACCATCAAGTCCGTCTGTAAGATTGACTCCGTTTACAGTACCAAGAACGACCACAAACAGGAAGGGTATATAGATAACACCAAGATTTACCGTTCTGTTAAGGAAAGGTACTATTATATTTGAATATCCGCTTACATTGGAAACCACATAAGCACAGAAAACGCCTGTTATAACAAGCTGAAGCACTATCTTCTGCCATGCACGAAGGCCAAGAGAACGCTTTTTAACTATTTTGATATAGTCATCTATAAAGCCTACGGCACCAAAGCAGAGCGTAACAAGTATGACTGCTATGGCATCACTGTTCCCCTTTGAAAAAACAACAGATGTGACCGCAAAAGCTATAAGTATGGCTATACCACCCATAGTAGGTGTACCTGTCTTTTTAAGATGGCTTTCAGGACCATCATCCCTAACATTCTGGCCAAATTTAAGCCTGTGAAGCATAGGTATAAGCACAGGGCATAAAATAACACCTATAAAAAACGAAATTATTACAGCATATATTGTTGTTTCAAGCATTTCCAACTTATTTCACCTCTTGTATTTTGCGAACAGTCTTTTCAAGCTGCATACCCCTTGATGCCTTTACAAGAACTGTATCACCCTTGTCAAACATACCATTTATGTCTTCATTTAAAAATTCTTCCTGTGAAGGATAGTAGCAATAGTTTTTAAAGCCTTTATCATCGGCCGCCTTTTTCATAGCCGCAGATGCTTCCCCTATAAAAATGAGGCTATCTATACCGCAATCTACCGCATAGCTTCCTACATCATAGTGCATACCTTGCGCAAAATCTCCAAGCTCAAACATATCACCTATAACAGCAATACGTCTGCCTTCACAGTTCTTAAGCACGTCAAGTGCGGCTTTCATTGAAACCGGGTTTGCGTTATATGCATCATTTATTATTTTAACACCTTTTTCGGTAGTTGAAATATCCATTCTCATTTTTGTGGCAGAAAATGTTTCAATTCCTGTCTTTATCTGCTCTGTCGAAAGACCCATAGCAACTCCTACGCCTGCCGCCGCCATTGCGTTAAGCACCATATGTCTTCCGGGGATAGGTATTTTAACTGTTATTGTCCAGTCCATTGTATGTATATCACACATTTCGCCCTCAAGACCGAGGCTTACTATGTTATCGGCATAAATATCTTCCCTGTTATCTATTCCATACCATATTATGTTTTTGCGTTTTCCCTTAAGGGTTATAAGCATATCGTCATCCGCATTAAGCACAGCATAGGCATTCTCATCCATAAAGTCAAATATTTCACTTTTGGCCTTGAGTATACCTTCCCTGGATCCTAAGTTTTCAATATGGGACACACCTACGTTTGTTATAACAGCAACATCAGGCATACCACCGTAGCTCAGACGGCTTATCTCGCCAAACTGATTCATACCCATCTCAAGCACAGCCATATCGTGTGTATTCTCAATATCAAAAACCGTAAGCGGAAGCCCAATATCGTTATTAAAGTTACCGTTTGTTTTATGTACGCTGAAGCCTTCGCTAAGCACAGAAGAAACCATATCCTTTGTTGTGGTCTTACCCACACTTCCTGTTATACCCACAACCTTTATCCCACTTTTTATGCGGACTGCACGGGCAATTTCCATCAGGCATCTTCTGGTATCTTTAACCTTGATATAAGGTATAGTTTCAAAATCTTCCTCGCTTACAACACAAAGTGCACCGTCCTCACAAGCCTTTACTGCGAAGCTGTGTCCATCAAAGTTTTCTCCTCTTAATGCAACAAAAACAACTCCCTCCTCAGCCTTTCTTGAATCGGTCGTTATACCTTTTATAAACAGGTCTTCCTTTGCATTATAAAGTTTTCCGCCTGTTGCCTCACATATTTCCTTTAAAGAAAAATCTATCATAATTATTCTCCGAATGCTTCTCTGATAATCTCTGCGTCATCAAAATGTATTGTTTTATCCTTAAATATCTGATAATCCTCGTGTCCCTTACCCGCAACCACAACAAGGTCTCCTTCCTGTGCGATTTCAACCGCACGGAAAATTGCCTCTTTCCTGTCGCATATACATTCATAAGGACAGCCTGTTTTCTTTGTTCCCTCTTCAACATCCTTAAGTATCTGCTCGGGGTCTTCTGTTCTTGGATTATCCGATGTTATTATACATATATCGGAAAGTCTTCCGCCGATCTCGCCCATAATAGGTCTTTTTGTTCTGTCCCTGTCTCCGCCACAGCCAAAAACAGTTATTATCCTGCCTTTAACAAACTCTTTGGCAGTATTAAGTATATTTTCAAGCCCATCCGGAGTATGTGCATAGTCAACTATAGCATTAAATCCCCTGTTGCTTTTTATTGTCTGGAATCTTCCGGGCACACCGTAATTTTCTTTAAGGCCCGCAAGGATATCTTCCATAGCTATACCCATTATAAGGCAGGCACCTATGGAGCCAAGTGAATTATAAATACTGAACTTGCCGGGTATATTTATATCGACCACATACTCATTACCTTCATATTTAAGAGTGTAGGTAACTCCATTTGCTGTAATATTCATATTCTCAGCCTTAAGGTCTGCATCGTTATCTATACCAAATGTAAGTATCCTTCCCTTTGCTTTACTTATCATATAGCTTCCTGCCGCATCGTCTATGTTTATAACGGCATTTTTGCTTATTTCAAAAAGCTTGCCCTTAGCCGCCTTGTAGTTATCCATAGTTATATGATAATCAAGATGATCCTGGGTAAGGTTTGTAAAAATACCTACATCGTATTTACAGCAGTCTACCCTGTGAAGGTCAAGGGAATGAGATGATACCTCCATAAGCGTATGGGTAACATCCTCCTTTACCATCATATCAAAAAGCTCGCAAAGCTCAAGGGATTCGGGTGTTGTTCTTTCGGTATGAAGTCTTTTATCACCTATACGGTTTTCTATTGTTCCCACAACACCAACCTTGTTACCTATATGATCAAGAACTGATTTAACAAGATATGTAGTTGTTGTTTTTCCGTTTGTTCCCGTTACACCGACCATAGTCATTTTTGATGCAGGGTGGTCATAAAAGTTTTCGCTTAAAATGCTTAAAGCTGCTCTTGAAGACGCAACCTTTATTATTGTAACACTGCTGTCAATACCTTCAATATCCCTTTCGCATACCAAGGCTACCGCACCTTTTTCAACAGCACTTTTTGCGTAAATATGTCCATCGGTCTTAAATCCTGTAACACACAAAAAAACACTGCCCTCTTCAACTTTTCTTGAATCATAATCTATCTTTTTAATTTCGCAGTCCATATCACCCTGCAAAAAAACATATTCCATTCCTTCTACAAGCTTTGAAAGTTTCATCTTCTTTCCTCCTTCAGGAAGTATATAATATAATTTTTGAGCTTTTATTTATAGTTTCACCCTCAGGCGGAAACTGATAATTAACCGTTTTACCGTCACCTTTTATATCATAGCCTGCCCCCAGCTTATAAAGGGTATTTTTTGCCTCTGCAACAGTCATTCCCTCTAACAATGGTACTGTAACAGTCTTTACCTCGTCAAGAACAAGCTCCGTTTCAGAAAGTTTACTTTCAATACCAATATACGGCAGGATATTTGAAAGCAGCTCCTTCATAACAGGCCCCGCTACAGACCCACCGTAATAAGTACCCTTAGGCTCATCTATTATAACAAGTGCCATGACCTCAGGCTCTTCCGCAGGTGCAAAAGCCATAAAAGATGCAATATATTTTCCGCCTCTTCGCGGAAGCTTTTCGCTTGTTGCGGTTTTTCCGCCTATACGCATACCCGGTATATAGGCTTTGTTTCCTGTTCCTTCCGCAACAACGCTTTCAAGTATATATTTAAGCGTTTCACTGGTTTCATCGGAAAGTATTTTTTCGCCCTTTCCGTAATCAAAAACCTCCTCAATATTTCCGTCCTTATCCTGTGTACGTATACCAAAATGAGGCGTTACAAGATATCCTCCGTTTACAGCCGCCGAAGCTAAACGAAGAAGCTGTAAAGGTGTTATCTGTATGGACTGCCCAAAGCTCATAGTAGCAAGCTCAACAGGCCCTATATCATCTCTGTCATACATTATAGCTGTTGCTTCGCCTGCTATATCAATACCTGTCTTTTTATCAAGACCGAATTTTATAAGATAATCATAAAATTTATCTGAGCCTAATCTTTCTGCAATAGTCATAAAAACAGGATTGCAGGAATTACGTACTCCCTCCGCAAAATTCTCGCTTCCGTGGGTACGGGGATATCTCCAGCATTTTATCATCCTATCGCCCGCTATATGATAGCCGTTGCAGCTAAAACCGCTTTCAGGTGTTACAACACCTTCTTCAAGGCCTGCCGCCGAGGTTAAGATTTTAAATGTGCTTCCCGGCTCATAGGTATCATTTATGGCAGTATTTCGCCACATTCTGTTAAGGTAGTTGTTTCTTTCCTCCGCACTCAGTTCATCCCATATAAGGGCAAGTTCTTCATCATTTATTGTAAAGGGCTCGTTAAGGTCAAAATCGGGGTATATGGCCATAGCATATATCTCCCCGTTTTGCGGATTCATAACGATAATTGTTCCACTTTTTGCATCTTTGCCTTCAACCGCACTTTTTATAGTCTGTTCCGCATATTGCTGAACTGTAAGGTCAAGGCTTGTAACAAGGTCATAGCCATCAACAGGCGCTATCCTCGTCTGATGATCACCAAGCTCAATACCTCTTACATCTGTCCTTGTAAGTATTTTCCCCTGTTCGCCCTTAAGCAAGTGATCATACTTTGCCTCAAGGCCAATTATACCCTGGTTATCCCTACCAACAAATCCTATTACCTGTGCCGCAAGGGTACTGAAAGGATAAACTCTTTCTATATCTTCATCTACAACAACGCCCTTTAAATCAGCCTTGCGTATAATATCGGCCGTTTCAGTATCAACCTTTGTTTTTATCCTTTCAAGGGCTACTTTTTTAGATACCTTTTCAAACACGGTATCATAGTCCATTTCAAGCACTTCGCTAAGGAAACGTGCTGTTTTTTGCTCATCTTCTATCTGAGAATGTATAACACTTACCGTATTTACTGACCTTGTAACAGCAATGCCGCTGCCGTTTCTGTCAAGTATCCTACCTCTGTCCGCAGATATAAGCCTGTCTCTTGTCTGCTGCTCATAAGCCTTTAGCTGCAGCTCCTCCGCACAGAAGCACTGTATATAAAAAAGCCTTGCCGTAACAACGATGCACATAAATAATACAAGCACCAGACAAAAAAGAAGCTTCCTTTTAACTAACATAGTGGGCTTATCCAAAATATTTCACCTCTAACAAAACGGGTTATCATATTTTATTAAGCCCACCTATCAGTTATTATTCAAAATTAAGCTTTACCTCTGTACCTTTTTCAACAAAAAGGCCATAGGTCGGTTGCTGACTTTTTACCACACCGTTTTCTTCATCACCGGTTATTACAGCAAAAAGGCCTGCATCGGATATTGATTTAACAGCCCTGTCATAATCAAGGCCACGTACATCGGGAACCTTTATACCCTCTCCGTCCGTTTCGGATCTTTTTACATATATAAGAAGTTTGCTTCCTTTATCGACTTCTGTACCTGCCGCAGGCACCTGCCCTGTAACAACATTTCCTGTGCCTACTACTTCGTATTCAAGACCTTTGCTGTCAAGCTCATAAAGGGTGTTGAAAAGGCTTGCATCCTTGTAATCGCCTACCATTACCTTGCCATCAGATGACGATGTATCATCGTCTTTGTTTTTGCTTGGCTCAATGGATTTGTATTTTATTATGTTTTCCATCATGCTCTTCATCATAGGTGCTGCTGTTGTAACACCATCAGCGTAAACTTCAGGCTTATGGATAACGGTCATTACAATATACTCAGGGTCATCCACAGGAAGATAGCCTATAAAACTTACTGTATGCTCACCCGAGCCTCGTACACCCTGCTCGGCTGTACCTGTTTTTCCGGCAAATGTATACCCCTCTATCTTCGCCTTTTTGCCCGTACCTGTTTCTATCGTTGTAACAAGGAACTCTTTTAAGATGTCACTTGTTTCCTGTGATATTACCTTCCTTACAAGCTCAGGCTTATTTTCAAGCACTATTGCACCCGCCTCATCAACTATCTGTGATACAACATAAGGACGCATAAGCTTTCCGCCGTTTATAAGGGCTGAAAATGCTGTAAGTGCCTGTATGGGGGTGCAGTTAAAACTCTGGCCAAAGCTCATGGTTGCAAGCTCTGTTGCGTTTATCCTATCCTCCGTATACATAAGGTATTCGGCAGAAACCTCACCGGGAAGGTCAATATTAGTATATTCGCCAAAACCAAATTCCTTCTGATATTTATAGAATATGGACGAGCCCATTTTCTGCGCTATTGTTATCATAGCCATATTACAGCTTTCTGCAAGGGCATTTTCAACATCGATCGTACCATGACCACTTCTTAAATGACACTGAATGGGTGTACCCGCAACCTCCGTAATACCGCCGCAGTAATATGTTGAATAAGGGTCTATTATACCCTCCTCAATGGCTGCCGCAACAGTTACAGGTTTAAATATGGATCCGGGCTCAAAGGTGCTTGCTATATTGAAGTTTTTCCACACACTGTTGAGATACTCATATTTTTCATCGTCACTTTTTATTTCCCAACTTTCAGCAAACTCCTCGTTATCCATATAAATAGGGTCAGCGGGGTTATTGGGATCAAATGTAGGCCCCTGGGCCATAGCAAGAACTTCTCCCGTATCAGGATCCATTACCATTACGGCCGCATTTTCAGGATTATATGCCTCCATAGCCTCGGAAACTGCTGTTTCGGCATACTGCTGTATAATATAATCAAGGGTAGTAACTACTGTATATCCATCCTGTGCATCCATCTCAAGGGCATTTATATCTCCCGTTACATCGTATGTTATAAAGCTCCTTCCGGGTGTGCCCTCCATATATTTATTATAATAGTTTTCAATTCCCCATCTTACGTTTCTTGTAAAGCCTATAGTCTGAGCAGCTGTTTTTCCAGTAGGATAGCTTCTTTGTGTATCCTTTTCATAAACAACACCCTTTAACCCCTGGCTTTCAAGCTGTTCCTTTACTTCCTTGGTCACACCTTTTTTAAGTACCTTCCAGTTAGTGTCAAGAACAGGCTTATTCGTTGCCGGGTCTATTACGGTATAGCCCTTAAGAGTCTGGTAATCAAGCTCCAGAACTTGACTGAGAGCATTAAGAGTTTTTTCCTGTTCTTCCATCTCAAACTCAACAAGAACACGCACATCAAGAACTATATTATAAACCGTTGTACTTACAGCAAGGGCATACTTGTTCCTGTCAACTATAGTTCCGCGGTTAGGCGAAATTATAGTGTCATATCTGTTTACCTGCTGTGTTTTTGCAACAGTTTCATACTCCTCTCCGTGCACATATTTAAAATAAACCACCCTGCCAAGCAGGACGGTAAAAGCAAGCAATAATAATAAAAGAATAACAGTAAGTCTTTTTACCATTATTCTTCGTTTTTTTCCCATATTTTACATCAATCCTTTGTAAATAATCCGCCTAACCCGGCAAAGGCAAATCCTTCATTGGTTATTATTTCATCTTCAACATCATACTGAACACTATAGCTGTGTCTGGGTACATCTATATAACTTATCTGATAAGACTGAGGCTCGCTCATGCCAAGTCTTGTCTGTGCTTCTGTTTCAACGTATTCAAGGTTTACTTTATTGGCGATATCAGCCTCAAGGCTCACATTTTCACTTTTAAGTGCCGCAAGCTCATCCCTTAGTACATTGTTTTTTCTTGTCTGCTCCGCGATCATTGCGTGGGGTATCATTATAGCTATACAGCCGATAAAAACCATAGCAATAGCCGCCATAAATTTGATCCTGTGACTGAATATGGCTTTTCTTCTTGCTTCTTCAGCTTTAGCTTCTTCTATAGCTAACTGTCTTTCTCTTTCCTCTTCAACGATACGGCGGCGTAAGGGAGAAATATCATAAGCCTCGCTGCCTGCGCTGTAATAGTATGATGTTTTTATATGATTATCATATTTAGCCACAGGCTTCTCCCCCTAACATTTTTATCTTGCTTCAAAAACCCTCAGTTTCGCACTTCTTGCCCTCGGGTTAAATTCAAGCTCCTCATCACTCGGAATGATAGGTTTTCTCGTTATCGTTTTTCCGAGTGGCTTTTTACCGCAAACACATACAGGAAATTCTTTAGGACAGGTACAAGGATCTTCCTGTCTTCTGAATGCATTTTTTATAAGTCTGTCTTCCAGTGAATGGAATGTTATTATACAAAGTCTTCCGCCTACGTTAAGCCTTTCGGCTACGTCATCAACCGTTTTATCAAGTATTGCAAGCTCTCCGTTTACCTCTATCCTTATGGCCTGGAATGTTCTTTTGGCAGGATGGGGCCCGTCCTTTCTTGCTCCTTTAGGTACCGCTTTTTTGATGACGCTTACAAGCTCATAGGTTGTTTCGATAGGCTTCTCTTCCCTCTCTTTAACTATGAACTCAGCTATACGCTTGGCCCATTTATCCTCGCCATAGCGATATATTATATCTGTAAGCTCTTCCGCACTGTATTCATTGACCACGTTATATGCACTGAAGCCTTTTCTTACGTCCATCCTCATATCAAGAGGTGCATCGTGCATATATGAAAAGCCTCTTTCTGCCTCATCAAGCTGATGAGAAGAAACACCAAGGTCCATTATCATGCCGTCAATACCCGATATATCAAGCTCATCAAGTATGTTTGCTATATTTGAAAAGTTATCGTGAACAAATGTTACTTTATCAAGATGATCTTCAAGCCTTTTTGTTGCCGCCGCTATTGCATTTTTATCCTGGTCTATGCCGATAAGACGACCTGTTGTAAGCTTTTTAACTATCTCAAGGGAATGGCCGCCTCCGCCAAGTGTTCCGTCAACATAAATACCGTCTTCTTTTATATTAAGTTGCTCTATGCTCTCGTTAAGCAAAACGGAAACGTGCTTGAAATCCATAGCCCTTCACCTTCATGATCTTATATTCCAAACTCTGCCATCTTAGCCGCAAGCTCGTTATCAACAAAGTTTTCTTCATCGTTATATGTTTCCCATTTATCCTTGTTCCAGATCTCCACTCTTTCTGCAACGCCGATAGAAACAATATGTTTTTCAAGTGATGCGTAAGCCCTTAAGTTCTGGGGAAGCACTATCCTTCCCTGTGTGTCTACCTCGCACTCGATAGCGCCTGCAAAGAAATATCTTACGAACTTTCTTGCATCAGCACTTGTTAAAGGAAGCACCTTAAGTTTTTCTTCAAGCCTGCTCCACTCTTTTAAAGGGTACACAAAAAGACACTTATCCAAGCCCTTCGTAACAACGAAGCGCTCGCCAAGCTCTTCTCTGAATCGCGCAGGTACTATAACTCTTCCCTTTGCATCGATATTATGTTGGTATTCACCCATGAACATAAATATCACCCTTTAGGGAGAAAATTCACCATTTTCTTCTACTTTTCTCCACTTTCCTCCACAATTAACATAATTGTAATACACTCCCGCCCAAATTACAAGAGAATTAGAACAAAATTTATTCAAAAAATTATGCTATTTTTTAACTAACCAAGATAAAAATGGGTGTATATCTCCATTTTTCAAAAACTTGCTCTAAAAATCGCAAAGGCACACGGTTTTTACCGTGTGCCTTTAAGCTATCTGTTATTCATTTTTATTATTTTTTCAGCCGTTGTTATGCCGTCAACTGCCGCCGACATTATGCCTCCTGCATAGCCTGCACCCTCACCCGAGGGGAAAATTCCTTTTATATTTACGCTCTCTCCGCTTTCAACATCCCTTAAAAGACGTACAGGTGATGAGCTTCTGCTCTCAGGTGCCGTCAATAACGCTTCAGGTGAATCAAAGCCCGCTATCCTTCTGCCAAAAACAGGCAGTGCCTCCTTTATTGCCTCAACAACGAACTCAGGCAGTACCTCTTTAATATCACATTCTTTTACATACGGTCTGTACGTAGGTGAAACCGCGTCAACATATTCGCTTCCCAAAAGTGATCCTACTCTCTGGCAGGGTGCGGTATATCTTCCTCCACCTGTTTCGTATGCTTTTCTCTCTATATTTCTCTGGAATTCAACTCCTGCAAGAGGATGCTTGCTTCCGAAATCATCAGGAGATACCTGAACAAGAACAGCACTGTTTGCGTTTTCTCCATTTCTTGCGTGATAGCTCATACCGTTTACAGCAAGCAGTCCTTCTTCACTTGCCGCCGCCACAACATGTCCACCCGGACACATACAGAAGGTATATACCCCTCTGCCTTTTTCGGTCGTATAGGTAAGCTTATATTCTGCAGGGCCGAGTATTTCAGCAACCCCCTCATCTCCATACTGAGCCTTATCTATAACAGTCTGCTTATGCTCTATCCTTGCCCCTACGGCAAAAGGCTTCTGCTCCATTGACATACCTCTATCATAAAGCATATAGAAGGTATCCCTTGCACTATGGCCAAGGGCAAAGGCCGCATAATCACATTCTATTTTTTCTTTACCATTTACAGTTATAGCCTTAAGCACTCCATCTCTGGCTTCAATATCCGTAGCCTTGCTTAAAAATAGCACCTCTCCGCCAAGAGCAATTATCCTTTCTCTTATGTTTTTGACCACACCCTTAAGCACATCTGTACCTATATGGGGATTGTGAACATAGGCTATCTCCTCAGGGGCTCCCGCTTCTATAAGTCTTTCAAGCACATAACCACAGCGTTCATTTTTTATCCTTGTGGTCAGCTTTCCATCTGAAAAAGTTCCAGCACCGCCTTCGCCAAACTGCACATTGCTTTCTTCATTAAGCTCTCCCGTGGTCCAGAAATGCTCAACACTTTTCGTCCTTGCGTCAACATCCTCGCCTCTTTCAAGGACTATGGGCTTTGCCCCTGCCTCCGCAAGAGTAAGTGCGCAGAACATACCCGCAGGCCCGAAGCCCACAACAACAGGCCTTTTTTCAAAGGGCTTTTCACTTTTTAAAGGTATATATACTTTTTCATTTACCTCCGTTACGGAATTGCTGCGCTTATATTTAAGGCCATTTTCAACCTCGGCATCAACGCAGTAAACAAACTTTATATCCTTTTTTCTTGCATCAAGAGATCGCCTTACGATCTTTATATTTTTAATGTAGCTCTCCTTTATTCCAAGCAGCTGTGCTGTTTTTTTTAATATATGCTTTTGGTTATTTTTTATATCAATTTTGATACCATTGACCCTCAAAATCAAAGTAACCACCTCTTTTTTAATGCTGATTAGTAACTTTAACTATTGATTTTTGAATGTTATGTTTAAAATTGTACATAAAATCGTCTAAACCAATAAAATATTTATTTAAAATCACAGTTGTTTTTGGTGACCTTTTGTGTATAATTATAGCTAATAAAACTTCTTTCCCTTACAAGATTTTTTATTTTGCAACAGTAAGTTCCGGACAAACAGACTGTTGCCTTTATATTAGAACTTTCAGGACGAAAGTTTTAATATAAAGCAGCCTTTCTCCAAGGATGAATATATGAGGACTTCACAAATTGCGCTAAGTGAAGACTGAGTATACCAAACACTTTTAATATAATAACACAAAAGCACCCGAATAAAAATACTTATTCGGGTGCTTTTGCGTTACTCGTTAATTATTACAACCACAACCACAGCCACAGTCCGTACCGCTGCCGTTATTGTTTTCAGCATCTCTCTTTCCTGCCTCATAACCTGCTCTGAAGCCAGCCCTGTAAGCTTCCCTGATCTCATTGTTTTCATATCCATTGTTTGTGCATCCGCATCCTGTAGGCATCTCTTTCCCTCCTTTAGCTTTCTTAATATATGATATTCGTCTTGTCCAATAAGGTTACACAAAAAAACTCTTGACAAAAAATTCTTTAACATATACAATAATACGTGCGTCAAGTGTGTGTGCTTAGCTCAGCTGGATAGAGCGTCTGACTACGGATCAGAAGGCCGGGAGTTCGAATCTTCTAGCACACGTTCAAATAACCATATGGATAAGCCATATGGTTAT
>SVDG01000112.1 GCA_015057875.1 Lachnospiraceae bacterium
ATTCATCTCGTTTGCAACGTCGATACTCCTTACAGCACCAATACGTTTTGATAAAACATATATGGTTTCAAGGTAGTTTTCGGCTGATTCCTTAATAATCATAACACTAACCTCACTTTTTTCGTTACCATTTTATCACACTAAAGCGGTTTTGTCAAATTCTGAAATTTTCTTAATAAATTGCAAAAAATGCCTTGACAAATTTATAACGATATGGTAAATTATCTATAGAGTTAGTTGTGACTAACTCAAAAAATTCAGGAATAAGGGTGTCTTATAATGAAATTATCCGAAGCAACAGAAGGAAAGGAATACATAATCAAAGATATACTCGTAGACGACGAAGAAGTAACATCTTTTTTGTTTTCTTTAGGTTGCTACAGCGGAGAAGCGGTTACTGTTATTTCACGATTAAGGGGGAGCTTTGTAGTTTCCATAAAAGAGGGAAGATACAGTTTTGATAATCAGCTTGCTGAATTTATAGAAGTTGAATAATTTTTTTACCCCGTAGTTAGTTTTGACTAACTCGAATAATTCCGATAAAACACAGGAGGAATAATATGAAAATTGCGTTGACAGGTAATCCTAATTCGGGAAAAACCACAATGTTTAATGCACTGACAGGCTCTAATGAGAGAGTTGGAAACTGGGCAGGTGTTACGGTAGATAAGAAGGAGCATCTTTTAAAAAGAGCTTATCATAAAGAAGAAGTTGTAGTTGTTGACCTGCCGGGTGCATATTCTATGTCACCTTTTACATCTGAAGAGTCAATTACAAGCTCATATATTAAACAGGAAAACCCTGATGTAATTATAAATATTGTTGATGCAACAAACCTTGGACGAAGCCTTTTCTTCACTACACAGATTTTAGAGCTTGGTATACCTGTGGTTGTTGCCCTTAACAAATGGGACATCAACAAGAAAAAGGGGACAAAGATTGATACAGCCCTTTTATCAGAAAAGCTTGGCTGTCCTGTTGTAAAGACTGTTTCAACCAATTCAAAGGGACTTGAGGACATTGTTTCTATTGCTGTGGGACTTGTGGGACAGTCTCAGACTGCACCATTTTCACAGGGAAATGTTGTTTTAACAAGCAAGGAAGCATCGGAACTTGCAGACAGAGAACGGTTTAAGTTCGTAAATGAGATTGTTGATGCTGTTGAAAAGAGAAAGATACATACAAAGGACAGAAATTTCGGTGATAAAATTGATGCTGTACTTACAAACAGATGGCTTGGTATTCCGATTTTTGCTGTTGTTATGTTCCTTGTTTTCCATATTTCACAGGCAGAGGGTCCTCTTGGTATCGGTAAGTGGCTTGAGGGAATATTGACCGGGGCGATTGACTCCTTCCAGGGTTATGTCGGCGAGCTTTTATCTGACGCAAATCCTTTGCTTCAGGCAATAGTTGTGGACGGTATAATCGGCGGAATCAGCGCTGTAATGGGATTTTTGCCTCTTGTTATGGTGATGTATTTCCTTATTGCACTTTTAGAGGACTGTGGATATATGTCCCGTGTTGCAGTTGTTTTAGACCCGATTTTCAAGAAAGTGGGACTTTCGGGAAAGTCTGTTATTCCTTTTGTAATTACAATCGGTTGTGCTGTGCCTGGGGTTATGGCAAGCCGTACAATCAAAAACGAAAGAGAAAGAAAAGCCACAGCTATGCTTGCTCCTTTTATGCCCTGTGGTGCTAAAATTCCTGTAATTGCTCTTTTTGCAGGTGCGTTTTTTGATAATGCAGGCTGGGTAAGCACACTTATGTATTTATCGGGAATTGTGTTTATATTCCTTGGTGCACTTCTCATAAATAAAATTACGGGAGTTAAAAACAAAAAGTCATTCTTTATTATTGAGCTTCCTGAATATAAATTCCCGTCCTTGTGGGGCGCATTCAAGTCTATGTGCAGCAGAGGCTGGTCATATATTGTTAAGGCTGCTACAATAATTCTTCTTTGTAATATGGCTGTACATATTATGCAGTCATTTACCTGGAGCTTTAAGGTGGCTGAAACTGCTGATGCGTCAATTTTAGCTTCAATTGCAGGTCCTTTTGCTTATCTTCTTGTACCAATTGTTGGTGTACTTAGCTGGCAGCTTGCGGCGGCTGTTGTTACAGGTCTTATTGCAAAGGAAAATGTTGTAGGCACACTTGCAGTATGCTTTGTGGGACTTGAAAATCTTATTGACGCAGAGGAGCTTGCTCTTATTGAAGGTGCAGGGGGAGAAGTTGCCACTGTTTTTGCAATCACAAAGGCTGCGGCGCTTGCATATCTTATGTTTAACCTTTATTCACCGCCTTGCTTTGCTGCAATCGGCGCTATGAATGCTGAAATGAAGAGCGCAAAGTGGCTCTGGGGCGGAATCGGACTTCAGCTTTTCGTTGGCTATACAGTTGCATACATAGTTTATACTGTGGGAACACTTATATTTAACCCGGGAATGCTTAATGTGACAGCGGCATTAATCGGCGGAGGAGCAATCCTTATAGTGTCAGCCTACATAAGCTATCTCTGTGTTAAAAATAACAGATAAAGAGGGATTTTTATGATTGATTTTATCGTTATAGCCATTATTGTTCTCATAATTTTTTCTGCATCTCTTTATATCTACAAAGAAAAGAAAAAAGGGAAAAAATGTATTGGCTGTCCTTACGCAGGCGAATGCAGTAAGAAGAACTGTAATCATTAAAATTAAGGCATAAACCGAAAGGTTTGTGCCTTTTTTGTATATTTTTTTATTTTCGGGCAATAATATCCAAAAAAGAAAGGAGAGGTTTTATGATTGAACAAGATACAATAAGATTATTAAGAGAATGTGACGCAGGTGTAAAAATGGGAATTTCATCAATTGAGGATGTGCTTGACGATATTTCCAATAAGGATTTTAAGGACAGACTAACAAGGGCAAAGGAGGAGCACTGCGTCATTGACGGAAAGCTTGAAAAACTTCTTAATAAGTATCAGGACGAGGGAAAAGATCCAAATATAATGGCGAAGGGAATGTCCTGGATAAAAACAAACGTTATGATGACAATGAATAACTCCGACGAAACTGTTGCTGATTTAATTACAGATGGCTGTAATATGGGGGTTAAAACCTTGAATAAATACCTGAATAAATATAAGGCTGCGGATGAGGATTCAAAGGAAATTACAAAAGAACTTATTAAGTCAGAGGACACTTTGGCTACGGATATAAGGCTTTATTTATAGATTTTAAAAAAGAGAGAAGACCTGAAAAAATTCAGGTTTTCTTTTTTTATTGAAATATTACAAAAATATTACAAAAAAGTCTTTACTTTTTGTGCTGTTGATGTTATACTTATTCTGTACGATAGTGAGATATTATCGGTAAAATTTATAACTTGTATTAAATTAAGATTTTACATACATAAGGAGTGGACAAGATGAAGAAAAGAACATTTTTGAAAGTCGTATCATTGATGACTTGCGTGTTTGTACTGGTTTCCACAGTGGCATTTGCCGGAACAGCCA
>SVDG01000009.1 GCA_015057875.1 Lachnospiraceae bacterium
GGCGGCAAGTGACCTTGGTGCAAACAATGTGCAGAGGTTCCTTAAAATAACTCTTCCGCTTTCAATGCCCGGTGTTATAAGCGGTATAACTCTTGTTTTCCTTCCTGCGGTATCCAGCTTCTTTATTCCGAAGCTTCTCGGCGGAGGACAGTATGTGCTTATAGGTACGGTAATTGAAAATCAGTTCCTCACAGCAGGAAACTGGAACTTCGGAAGTGCTATTTCAATAATAATGGCAATTATAATAATGATATCAATGTATATCACAAAGAAAATAGACGTTGATCCCTCCAAGGAAGGAGGCGATAAATGATGAAAGAGAAAAAAAGGATAATAGGGCCTGCATTTATGGTGCTTTTAATGCTCTTTTTCTACCTTCCAATTATTTATATCGTATTCTTCTCCTTTAACGAATCAAGCTCTCTTACTCATTTTACAGGCTTCTCCTTAAGATGGTATGAGAGGATGTTCAACGATTCCACCATGATGGAGGCTGTGGTATACACGGTAGTTATAGCGGTGATCGCAACAGCGGTTTCTACAGTTGTGGGAACGATCACTGCCATAGGTCTTTCAAAATCAAGACCTATCTTAAAGAAAATAGTAGGGCAGATAAACGATTTTCCTATTATGAACCCTGAGATAGTAACGGCTATAGGTCTTCTTATGTTTTTCAGTACTATCGGGGCAAGAAAAGGCTTTTTAACATTACTGCTTGCGCATATAATGTTCTGTACGCCTTATGTTATATTAAGCGTTATGCCTAAAATAAGGTCCCTTGACCCTAACCTTTCGGATGCGGCACTGGACCTTGGTGCAACACCGTGGCAGGCACTTATAAAGATAATCGTTCCGCAGATAATGCCCGGTATAATTTCCGGTGCACTTATTGCCTTTACGATGTCTTTTGATGACTTTATCATTTCATATTTCGTAACAGGTAACGGTGTTCAGAACATATCCATACTTGTTTATACTATGAGCAAGAGGGTAAATCCTTCGATCAATGCTCTGTCTACCCTCGTTATATTCGGCTTTACGATAGTTCTTATAATAGGAAACATTGTACCGCTGATAAGAGAAAAACAGGGCAAGGCTGGTCAGCCCATAAGCAAAAAGGTTATAGCGGTTTGTATGGCGCTTGTTGTTGCAGTTACAGGATTTGGTCTCCATAAATTGAGCGGCGGTTCAAAGACACTGACTGCTGTTGAAAAATATGGCTCTGATACGCTTAAGCTTTATATCCCCGGAGAATATATGGACGAGGGTATCGTTCCTGCTTTTGAGGAGGAGTTTGGTGTTGATGTTATAGTTGAATACTTTGACTCCAACGAAATGATGTATACAAAAATACAGGCGGGGGATGCGTATGATATACTTGTTCCTTCCGACTATATGATACAGAGGTTGCTGGATAATGATATGCTCCAGCCTCTTGATAAGAGCCTTATACCCAATATGGATAGTTTATCCGACAAGGTGCTCAACTTAAGCTATGACCTTGATAACAGCTATTCTGTTCCTTATTTCTGGGGTTCAGTAGGCCTTGTATATAATAAGGAAAACGTACCTACTAAGCTTATTGAGGAACAGGGATTTGAAATATTAAGAAATACTGATTATAAAGGCAGGATATATGTGTATGACTCTGAAAGAGATGCCTTCATGCTTGGTCTTAAAGCTCTTGGCTATTCTATGAATACTGAAAACGAAGATGAGCTTAAGGAAGCGTTTGAATGGCTGCTCAGCGTAAATAACACTATGGAGCCTGCTTATGTAACGGATGAAGTAATAGATAATATGATAAACGGCAACAAGGATATAGCTGTTGTTTACAGCGGAGATGCCACAACTATCCTTTGTGAAAACGAGGAAATGGGCTTTACAATGCCTTCAGAGGGCACAAACCTCTGGTGTGATGCAATGGTAATCCCTGAGAATGCAGAAAATCCTCTGCTTGCCCATGAGTTTATAAACTATCTGCTTAACTATGATGTTGCTTATGCAAATACAGAATATGTAGGCTATGCTTCACCTCATAAGGATGTCATAAATGATGCGGCAGAAGAACTTTTCGACGGAAACGAGGCATATGTACCAAGAAGCGGATATGAACTTGATGAAGTTTTCACGGATAATGAGGTTTTGAGGGAAAAACTGAGTGAAATGTGGCTGAGAGTGAAAGCGTCAAAGTAACTTCAAAAAAATTTTTTAAATAATTATATTTTTTAGTTGACAATTATTATCGTTTAGGCTATAATAAACTCAACAAACAAAAACAAAACAAATTATAACAAAGTTAATTAATAACATTCAATTTTAAGGAGGATTATCTAATGAAAAGAAACGAAGTTAAATTTTATATTTGTGAGCATTGCAAAAATATCGTAGGTATGGTTGAGGACAGTGGTGTTCCGTTAGTATGCTGCGGACAGCCCATGAAAGAGCTTGTAGCTAACACAGAAGATGCAGCTCATGAGAAACATGTACCCGTTGTAACAGTAGACGGCAACATCGTAACAGTTAGCGTTGGTTCAGTTGAACATCCCATGTTGGATGTACACTACATCAGCTGGGTATACTTAAAAACAGATAAAGGCGGACACAGAAAGGTTCTTAACCCTGGTGAGAAACCCGAAGTTAAATTTGCTCTTATCGACGAAACCCCTCTTGAGGTATATGAGTACTGCAACCTTCACGGACTTTGGAAAGCAGAAGTAAAATAATAAAAAATAAATAGGAATCAGGTGCATAAAAATGGATAAAAAAGCGGTTCACAAAATATCATACGGACTTTATGTTATAGGTTCAAAAAAGGATGGTAAGTTTGAAGGATGTGTTGTTAACTCAATAATCCAGCTTACATCAAACCCTATGACACTTGCTTTAAGCTGTGTAAATGAAAACTTTACCTGTGAGGCCGTTAAAGCCAGTAAGGAATTTTCGGTTTCAATTTTATCACAGGATGTTGATCCCTTCGTAATTGGTAACTTCGGTTTCCAGAGCGGAAAAGACGGAACATATAAATGGAGCAATGTACCTCTTGAACTTTTTAACAATATCCCTGTTGTTAAAGGCAGTGCAGGATATCTTCACTGTAAAGTAAAGGATATGACTGACCTTGGAACACATACGCTTTTTATCTGCGAGATAGCTGATGCTAAGGACGGAGTCGGAACCGCCCTTACTTATGAATACTATCAGAATAACCTTAAAAAAGCCGCACTCAATGCGTTTAACAGATCTAAAGGCATTGAAGTACCTGAAGAAACAAGCGGCGAAAAATGGGTTTGTAAAATATGTGGTTATGTATATTCAGGAGCTGTCCCTTTCGAAGACCTCCCCGATGATTGGGTATGCCCCTTATGCAAACACCCTAAAAGTGATTTTGAAAAACAATAAATATGAAATAAAAGGCCGGAACATCCGGCCTTTTATTTTTATTTGATATTAAATATATTGCACTTTTTACGTTGATTATTTATACTGTAACTATAACGTGATAAAGTGTAAAAGGAGTAAAAATGATAAGATTTGAGGATATAAAAAATAACAAGACCATAAGGACATATATTGAAAAGGCGGATGATTCCTTGAAAGCACTAGGCTACACAGAGCATAGCTTTGCCCATGTTGGCCTTGTTGCGGAAAGGACAAGATATATACTTGAAAAACTTGGTGCAGACGAAAAGGAAACTGAGCTTGCACAGATAGCAGCATTTATGCATGATATAGGCAATCTTGTAAACAGGGTCGACCATTCGCAAAGCGGTGCGGTTATGGCCTTCAGGATTCTTGATAATCTTGGTATGGAGGCAGAGGACATATCTGATATCGTAACGGCTATAGGTAATCACGATGAGGGTACGGGCGTGCCTGTGAGCCGAATGGCAGCGGCACTTATAATTGCCGATAAATCCGATGTAAGAAAAACGAGGGTAAGAGATATATGCGATTGCAAGGACGATATACATTACAGAGTAAATTATTCTGTTAACAGATCGTTTCTTACGATAAATGAAGATAAAACAGAAATATCCCTTAAGCTTGATATTGATACCAATATAAGCTCGGTTATGGAATATTTTGAAATATTTTTGACCCGTATGAAGCTGTGTAAAAAAGCGGCAGAAACTATGGGGCTTGATTTTAAGCTTTTTATAAATGAACAGCAGCTTTTATAAGATTTTATTAAGACTGTTGCAAAACAAAAATTGACATAATATTATTTGGGAAGTGATCATTATGGTGTATCCTAAGCTTATAAGAAAAAGACTTATACCTTTTGAGAGTGTTCATCTTAAGGATGACAGGATAGTTCATCTTGAAGACGGGCTTATTGTTACCCATTGGGATGTGCTTAAGCCAAGAAAGGATTTTCAGAAAGGTATATCCTGCTATTTTTTAGAAGAAGGATATAAAATAAGCCGTTTTATGGATAAAGATGGTAATCTGGTTTATTTTTATTGTGATATAATAGAAACGGAATATGACAATAAAGAAGACACATATACTTTTACTGATTTGCTTGCTGATGTTATAATCTATCCTGACGGCAGGGTCAAGGTAGTGGATATCGGTGAAATAGCTTTGGCTATGGAGGAGGGTATAATAGATGATGTGCTTGTTAAAAAAGCTCTTACGAGGCTTGACAAGCTGCTTGAGATCATCTATACCCCTGACGGGCTTAAAAATGCCGTAGGTAAATATATGGATACGGAAAGGTAAACTTAACGCCATGAGTACAGATAACATACATAATGGACACAGACAGAGGAAGAGAGAACGCATTAAAAAATATGGTGCGGATAGCCTTGAAGATCATGAGCTTTTAGAGGTGCTTCTTTATTACTGCATACCGCGTAAAAATACAAATCCTGTTGCACACAAGCTGCTTAAGGAATTCGGAAGCCTTTATGAGCTTTTTTCGGCAGACTATCTTGATATTGCCGATAAGGGCGAAATATCAGAAAATGCGGCACTTTTCCTTACTCTTACAGCGGAGATGGCGAAAAAGCTCAATTCAAAAAGGCTCGAAAAGGGAGAACAGCTTAATACTTCGAAAAAGGCAGGTGCCTTTTGTATAGATAAGCTTAAATTTGAAAGGGTCGAGGTTTTCTGCCTGTTGTGCCTTGATGCAGCAAACAGGCTTATAAATATAAGCGAGGTAAACCGTGGCACGGCAACGGGAGTTGAGATAAAGGCGAGAAAGCTTGTAGAGCTGGCTGTAAGATACAAGGCAGTTAAAGTCATTCTTCTGCATAATCATCCGGGAGGCAATGTGCTTCCTTCACCCGAGGATGTGTTTCTTACAAATGAGGCTAAAAGGCTGCTTGAAAGTGTAGAAATAGAAGTGGTAGATCATATTGTTGTAAACGAGGACAGTTATTTCAGTTTTTCGGAACGTAAGATGATTTGAACTTGAAAGGAAGATTTTTATGGATAAAAAACTTTACAGGTCAAAAACAGACAGAAAATTATCAGGTGTGTGCGGCGGCGTTGCGGAATATCTTGCCGTTGACCCTACTATTATAAGGATACTTACAGTTATTGCGGCACTGTTTTCATGCTCACTTGTGGTATTTTTATATATTGCCTGTATATTCATAATCCCTGAGGACAGCGGATATATTGAGCCTGAATACAGAGAAAAAGACTGATAAAAAGCACCTGTTTTAATAAACAGGTGCTTTCATTTTATGCGTGTTCTGCGATATAATAAAGCAGTTTTTCTGTATCGTTCCAGCCTATGCAGGCATCTGTTATGGATTTTCCATAAACGTGCTCTGTAGGCTTCTGGTTGCCTTCCTCGATAAAGCTTTCTATCATAACGCCTTTGATGAGCTTATGAAGTCTTGGATTGAGGTTTCGGCTGTGGAGTATTTCACTTGCGATACGGGGCTGTTCGGAGAATATTTTTCTTGAATTTGCGTGGTTACAATCACAGATAACAGCCTGATTAAGCTTTGTTTTTTCATCATACATATCCGCAAGCAGTACCATATCCTCATAATGATAGTTGGGAAGGCTTTGTCCGTGTTTGTTTACGGAGCCTCTTAAAATAGCGTGGGCAAAGGGGTTGCCGTCTGTTTCTATCTCATGGTTACGGTACATAAAGGTATGTGACATCTGTGCCGCATAGATGGAATTAAGCATAACGCTGAAGTCACCGCTGGTAGGGTTTTTCATACCTACGGGTACATCAATGGCACTTGAAACAAGGCGGTGCTGCTGGTTTTCAACAGAACGTGCACCTACAGCGATATAAGAAAGCATATCACTTACATAAACAAGGTTTTCAGGATAGAGCATCTCATCAGCGGCAGTGAGTCCGCTTTCTTCAATGGCTCTTATATGCATACGGCGTATGCTTTTTATACCCTCAAGGATGTTTGTTGCCTTTTCGGGGTCAGGCTGATGGAGCATTCCTTTATAGCCTTCTCCGGTTGTTCTGGGTTTGTTTGTATAAATTCGGGGTACTATAAAAAGTTTGTCCTTTACCTTTTCATTTATCTTTGTAAGCCTTGATATATAGTCACACACGGCGTTTTCATCGCTTGCGGAACAGGGGCCGATTATAACGATAAACCTGTTATCCTCACCTGCAAATATTTTTTTAAGTTCGTTATCTCTGTGTGCTTTTATTTTTTTAAGAGCTTCGGTCATGGGGATCTCTGCAATTATTTCTCCGGGAGAGGGGATAGACTGTATTTTTCTATAGCCCATTTTATAACCTCCTTATCTTAAGTGTAAAAATGTTGAAAATGAATTTGTTTCATAGTATACTATTTTAGAGTTGGTTTTTCAATACTTTAACGCAATAAAACAAGACGGTTTTATGTGTTGTTTCATACATTTTTTAGGAGGTTTTTACTATGGCCGATGATAAAAAAATAATTTTCAGCGGTATGCAGCCCTCTGGACTTATTACCCTTGGAAATTATCTTGGCGCTTTAAATAACTGGACAAAATTACAGGATGAATATAACTGCCTTTACTGCATAGTAGATATGCACGCAATGACAGTAAGACAGGATCCCGCCGCTTTAAGAAAGCAGTCAAGGGACCTTCTTATGCAGTATATTGCCTGTGGACTTGATCCTGAAAAGAATATAATCTACTATCAGTCACATGTTCCCCAGCATGCAGAGCTTAGCTGGATACTTAACTGTTTTACCTATATGGGAGAGCTCAACAGGATGACACAGTTCAAGGAAAAATCACAGAAGCATGCTGACAATATAAATGCAGGTCTTTTCACATACCCTGTGCTTATGGCGGCAGATATCCTTCTTTATCAGGCTGACCTTGTGCCCGTGGGCGAGGACCAGAGACAGCACCTTGAAATAACAAGAGATATTGCTGACAGATTCAACAAGATCTACGGAGATGTGTTCACTATCCCTGAGGCATATATCCCTAAAGTAGGTGCTAGAATAATGGCACTGCAGAATCCTGACAGGAAGATGAGCAAATCCGATGAAAACAAAAACAATACTATTGCTCTTTTAGACCCTCCCGAGGTAGTTATGAATAAGATCAAAAGAGCAGTTACAGACTCTGACAATGAGATCAGATTTTCAGAGGACAAGCCCGGTGTAAGCAACCTCTTAAGTATTTACTGTGCTGTAACAGGAAAAACTATCCCTGAGGCGGAGGCAGAATTTAAAAACTGCGGTTACGGCACATTTAAGGCTACAGTAGGCGAGGCTGTTGCAGAAAACCTTAAACCTATCCAGGCAAGGTTCAACGAGCTTTCAAAGGATAAGGCATATATTGATGGTATCATCAAAAACAATGCGGAAAGAGCAAGCCGTCTTGCAGACAGGACTTTAAGAAAGGTTCATAAAAAGATCGGCTTCCCGCCCAGAATATAAATAATTAAGTAACAAGGATGTTTTTTCTTGCAAACCATCCGTAAAAAACAAGGAGGAATTTAATATGAGTAATTTAAAAGCGAGAGGAAAAGTAACTTTTAATGCGAGGACTATCGCTATAACAGGTATAACAGCGGCAGTTTATCTGGCAGCAACGCTTCTTATTGCGCCGCTTGGTTTTGAAGCTGTCCAGTTCAGGATTTCCGAGGTAATGGTACTGCTGTGCTATATTGACCCTGTCTTTGGCCCCGGACTTATTCTTGGATGTGCCCTTGCCAACTGTTTCAGTCCGTTTTTTATAATAGATATATTTACGGGCACACTTGCTACAGCATTTGTTGTTTTTATGATAAACAGAACGAGGAGCCTTATGGTGGCAACACTCTGGCCTACTGTATCAGGACTTATAATAGCTGTAGGTATAACCCTTGCTTACCATACGCCTTATTGGCTGAATGCAGCTGCGGTAATGATAGGTCAGTTTGTTGTTGTAACGATCATTGGCTATCCTGTATTCAGGCTCATAATGAAAAACGAGAGGCTGATGGTGTTGCTCAGAACAGGAAAAAGATGTTGAAAGCGGGTTTAGCTACCTCCTAACAAGAAAACAAAAATTCTGGAAATACTGATTTTTGCATATTCTTTGTCAGTTCCCCTTGACGGCCTAAGTCAAAGGACGCCTGCGGGAAACTTCCGCGAATATGCAGAAAATCATCTATTTCAGTTCTTTGTGTTTTCTTATTAGGAAGTAGCTTTAAAACACCCGCTTTTTTATATCCAACTTTATTTATATGAAAAATGCTGTTTTTTTGGCTTTATTAAGGTAAAAAAAGAACAGATTGTTTATATACAAAAACAAAAATAATTGATATAATTAAGAATAATCAATTTGTATTTTAATAAAAATTATTTACATACACATTATATCGGAGGAAAATAAAATGTCAGTTATTCAGGAACTTATCAGACTTGAGAGCAATGGTACTATAAGCTTTGGAAATTATGAAATGGATGAGAAAAAGAAGGTAGTTGACTTTGATGTCAACGGTGATTTATATAACGTTAAAACATTTGCAGAAATAACAAGACTTGAGAAAAACGGAAAGTTTATTTATGAATCTGTTCCGGGTTCAACAGTACATAATTTCAAAATGGATGATAAAGAGGTAAGCTTCGCAGCGGAGGGCAAAGAGGACCTTCAGATAACTATTGAGCTTGAAGCGGAAAAAGAATACAAAATGCTTGTTGATGATATGCTTGTAGGTAAGATCAAGGCTAACCTTTCAGGTAAGGTAAGCTTCAGCGTTGAAATGGCAAGAGGCTCACATAACGTTAAGATCGAAAAGATCGGATAAAACCCCATAAACATGTTTTGAAAACTCAGCTCTGATAGTGTACCGTGTGTATTTCTGTCCGGCTGAGTTTTTTATCAAGGAGGATATATGAAGCAGAAAACAGCATATATTTGTTCAGAATGTGGATATAAAAGTGCAAAATGGTTTGGCCAATGTCCCTCCTGTAAGGAATGGGGAACACTAAGTGAGGTTGAGGTTGTTTCTTCATCCAGAAAGATGGCTTCGAGAGGCAGTAGCGTGTCATCTTCATTTAAAAAGCTTAATGAGGTTACCACAGGTGATAACAAAAGGATAGTTACCCATAACAACGAATTTAACCGTGTTATGGGCGGAGGTATAATAAAGGACTCTGTTTCTATAATAACATCTCCTCCCGGCGGAGGAAAATCTACACTTGCCCTTGGCATATCAAACGATGTGGCAGGACAGGGGATGAGGGTGCTTTATGCATCGGGAGAAGAGAGCGAAAGCCAGATAAAGGACAGGGCAAACCGTATTTTTGACCGGATAAGCGATAATATATGGATAGTAACGGATAACTGCCTTGATAATGTTGTTGAGGCTGTAAATACTATTGACCCGGATCTTATAGTTATAGACAGTATACAGACCTTTTTCCTTGAGGAATTCCTTCCTTCAAGGGCGGGTAACCCTACCCAGACAATGGAGTGTGCGGGTACCCTTGTTAATATAGCAAAAAATAAAAATAAAAAAAGGGCTGTTATAATAATAGGTCAGATGAACAAAAACGATGAGCTTGCGGGACTGCGTTCCCTTGAGCATCTTGTGGATACGGTGCTTGTTATGGACGGAGATAGTGACGGAGAACTAAGAAGTATATCTGCCACAAAAAACCGTTTTGGAAGCACGGGGGAGATGGGATTCTTTTCAATGACTGAAAAGGGACTTATTTCAATAGATAACCCATCTGAATTTTTTGTTACGAGAAGGGATAAAGGCGATGAGGTATCGGGCAGTGCCATAACTGTTCTTAAAGAGGGCTCCCGCCCTGTTATATCCGAGATAGAAAGCCTTGTTTCCCAGTCATATACTCAGTATCCGTCAAGGATAGGCGAGGGCTTTAAAAATGACCAGCTTAACATCCTTATATCCGTGCTTGAACAAAGGTGCGGTATACCGCTTTATAACAAAAATGTGGTCATAAAAGCAACGGGTGGATTAAAACTTAAAGAACAAAGCGTAAACCTTGCGATCGTTATGAGCATAGTTTCTTCTTTATGGGATATACCCATACCCTCAGACTATGCTTTTATTGCGGACCTTGGTCTTACGGGAGAACTTAAAAAAATACCGTCTGCAGAAAGCCGCATAAAAGAGCTTGACAGGATGGGCTTTAAAAAGGTGTTTGTTGCAAAGGATTCAGTCAAGAACCTTAGCTTTAAGAATATCGAGGTAATAGAGATAAAACGACTTGACAGAGTGCTTGCCTATGTTTTCGGTAAGGTAGGCAAAATCGACAAAAAATAGGACAAATAATTGTTTACAAATGAGGGGAAATAGTGTAATATTATTTGTCATATACAGTTGTTTTTGGGAGAAATACAAATTGTAAGTAAAGGGTGATTAAAATGGCAGAAGTGAGAAGAAAAAAATTTAAGAAAGTGCTTGTTGCCAACCGTGGAGAAATAGCCATAAGGATATACAGAGCCTTGAATGAGCTTGGAATACAGACTGTAGGTATTTACTCCAAGGAGGATAAGTACTCTCTTTTCAGAACTAAAACAGATGAATCATATATGTTAAATATAGACAGAGGACCTATAGATGCTTATCTTGATATAAACGAAATAATCAAGATAGCAAAGGCACACGATGTTGATGCTATCCATCCCGGCTATGGTTTCCTTTCAGAAAATCCCGATTTTGCTGAGGCCTGCCGTAAAAACGGTATCGAATTTATCGGCCCTTCCGTTAAATCAATGAACGCTATGGGAGATAAGATATCTTCCAAAAAAATAGCTATCGAGTGTAATGTTCCCATTATCCCCGGTGTTGACCATTCTATCAAATCCGAGGCTGAGGCTATCGAGGTTGCGGACAGGATAGGTTATCCCGTTATGCTTAAGGCATCAAACGGCGGCGGCGGAAGAGGTATGCGTATCGTCCATAATAAAGAGGATATGCCCAGAGAGTTTGCAGAAGCAAGAAATGAGTCAAAAAAGGCTTTTGGTGATGATATCATATTCATTGAAAAATACCTTAAAGACCCTAAGCATATTGAGGTACAGATAATTGGTGACAAACATGGAAATATCGTTCACCTTTTTGACAGGGACTGTTCTGTGCAGAGAAGACACCAGAAGGTCGTTGAATATGCACCTGCAGACTCGATTTCAAACGGTGTAAGAGAAAAGATATTTGCCGATGCAGTAAGACTTGCAAAGCACGTTGGATATTTCAACGCGGGTACACTTGAGTTCCTTGTTGATGCTGATGAAAATTATTATTTCATAGAGATGAATCCCCGTATACAGGTAGAGCATACTGTTACGGAAATGATAACAGGAATAGATATAGTGCAGACACAGATACTTGTTGCAGAAGGCTATGCTCTTGATTCAGAGGAGATCAACATCCCCTCACAGGATGCTATCAAATGCAATGGTTACTCCATCCAGCTTCGTGTTACAACAGAGGACCCTGCAAACAATTTCCTTCCTGATACAGGAAAGATATCTGTTTATCGTTCAGCAGCCGGCAATGGTATCCGTCTTGACGGCGGAACAGCTTACACAGGAGCTGAAATAACTCCTTACTATGACAGCCTTCTTGTTAAAATAATAGCTTCCGACAGAAGCTTTGCATCTGCAGCTAAAAAGGCTGTGCGTGCCCTTAAAGAGACACGTATAAGAGGTGTTAAAACAAATATACCTTTCCTTATCAACGTGCTTCAGAATGAGGTTTTCCTTACAGGAAAGGCTACAACAACTTATATCGAAAATTCTCCCGAGCTCTTCCAGATACATCTTGGAAAAGACAGGGCAACAAAGATAGCTGAATTTATTGGTGAAAGAATAGTTAACGAAACAAAAGGTAACAAACCCTATTTTGATACTATCAGACCTATAGAATACAACAAAGATGCAAAACTCTGGGGCTCAAGGGACGAGTTTAAAATGCTTGGTGCTAAAGAGTTTACACAGAGGATATTAAAGGCTGATAAGCTCTATCTTACAGATACAACTATGCGTGATGCACATCAGTCACTTTTTGCAACAAGAATGAGGATGAACGATATCCTTAATGCTGCACCTGCAACAAATGAGATACTTACAAATGCATTCTCTGTTGAGGCGTGGGGCGGAGCAACATTTGACGTTGCCTACAGATTCCTTAAGGAGTCACCCTGGATAAGACTTCAGAAATTGAGAAAGGCTATGCCCAACACCCTTATACAGATGCTCCTTCGTGCATCAAACGCTGTTGGCTATGCTAACTATCCCGATAACGTGGTCAAAAAGTTCATTGAGGTAGCGGCTGAAAGAGGAGTAGATGTATTCAGGATATTCGACAGTTTAAACTGGATAGAAAACTTACGTATGCCTATTGAGGAAGCGCTTAAAACAGGCAAGATAGTTGAGGGTGCTATCTGCTACACAGGAAATATCCAGGATCCTAAAGAAACAAAATATACAGTAGATTATTATGTTAAAAAGGCAAAAGAGCTTGAGTCAATGGGCTGTCACATCTTTGCAATCAAAGATATGGCCGGTCTTCTTAAACCTTATGCGGCAAAAGAGCTTGTTTCTGCTATCAAGTCAGAGATCAACATACCTGTACATCTGCATACACATGATTCAACAGGTAACGGAGTAAGTACTATCCTTATGGCGGCAGAGGCAGGAGTTGATATTGCAGACGTTGCTATCGAATCCATGAGTTCATTAACAAGCCAGCCTTCATTAAACTCTGTTGTAGAGGCTCTTAAGGGTACAAAACGCGATACAGGCCTTGATACAGATGAGTTAAGAAAATTAAGCAAATACTATGGTGAGGTAAGAAAGATATACGCAGGCTTTGAGAGTGAAATGAAAGCTCCAAACACCGAGATCTATAAATACGAGATACCCGGCGGACAGTATTCCAACCTTCTTGCGCAGGTTGCGGATATGGGCTCTTTAGATAGCTTTGATGAGATCAAAAGGCTTTATAAAGAGGCTAACGAGCTTCTTGGCAATATCGTTAAAGTTACACCTACATCAAAGGTCGTTGGTGACCTTGCGATATTTATGTCCAAAAACGGACTTAATAAAGAAAACATATTTACAGCAGGAAGGGATATTTCATACCCTGCTTCTGTTGAGGAATATTTCAAGGGCCTTATGGGTCAGCCTGATGGCGGCTTCCCTGAGGAGTTAAGGGAAATAGTACTTAAAGGACAGCCTTATATGACAGAGCGCCCCGGTGCAGTAATGGAGCCTGTTGATTTTGATGCTATCGAAAAGCACCTTCTCAACAGCATGGATAAGGTAAATGACAGGAACCTTTTAAGCTATGCCCTTTATCCTAAGATCTATGATGACTATATCAGTCACCTTGAGTACTATAACGATGTATCAAACCTTGACAGCCACGTATTCTTCTATGGTTTAAGAAAAGGTGAGGAGACAGTGCTTTCCATCGGTGAAGGTAAACAGCTGCTTATCAAATATATCGATACATCCGAGCCTAATGAGGACGGAGTAAGGACAGTAAGCTTTGAGATAAACGGAGCTATGCGTGATGTTTATATCCAGGATAAACACCTTGAGGTCAAACTTGACAGAAAGCTTAAGGCGGACAAGAACAATCCTCTCCACCTTGGTTCAACTATCCCCGGAACAATCTGCAAGATACTTGTTAAAGAGGGAGAAGAGGTTAAGAAAAACCAGTCACTTATGACTGTAGAGGCAATGAAGATGGAAACAACTTTTGTTGCCAAAGCAGACGGATTTATCGATAAGATATATGTTGCTGAAGGCGACAGCGTAAGCCAGGATGACCTTCTTATAACATTCGCTGAAAAATAAAATACAGCAAATAAAGCCTCTATCAAATGATAGGGGCTTTTTAAAAACTATGGTAAAAAACATACGGGTGTTATATAATAAATTAACTAATTTTTTCGGAGGATGGATATGAGATATTTAAACGAACTCAGAGAAGGCGAAAATATAATAGGTCATTATCTTTGTAAAAGCAGACAGTCCCTGAAATCAAGGAATGGGAAGACTTATCTCTCCCTTAAGCTTCAGGATAAAACTGGTATGGTCGATGCAAAGGTATGGACTCTTAATAACGATATAAAAAGCTTTGAAGAAAACGACTTTATAAAAATAGATGGCACAGTTACTATTTTTAACAACGAGATACAGCTGAATATCAAGCGCATCCGCAGGAGCGAGGAGGGCGAATATGACCCTATGGACTATATCCCCTGTACGGATAAAAATATTGACGAAATGTATGACAGGCTTATGGGTTATTTAAAAACAATAAAGGACCCTTATCTTAAAAAGCTGGTTGAGGAGATATACTTTGGCGATAAAGATATAGCCAAAGGCTTTAAAAGCCACAGTGCCGCCAAAAATATCCACCACAGCTATATGGGAGGCCTTGTTGAACATACGCTTTCAGTTGTTGAGATATGCGACTTTATGGCGGGCAGATATAAGTATGTAAACAGAGATATACTTATTGCCTCTGCTATGATACACGATGTGGGCAAGGTAAAAGAGATCTCTGATTTCCCTGTTAACGACTATACTGATGACGGTGAGCTTTTAGGCCACCTTATGATAGGTGTTGACCTCATAAATGATGCGGCGGCTAAAATAGAGGGCTTCCCTGCAAGACTTAAAAGTCTTATGAAGCACTGTATGATTGCTCACCACGGAGAATATGAATACGGCTCACCCAAATTACCTAAAACAATGGAGGCTTTTATACTTCATTGTGCCGACAATATGGATGCAAAAACAAAGGTCATAGAGGAAGCACTTGATGCAGGCAACGCACAGGGCAACTGGGTGGGTTATCACAAGATGCTACAGAGGAACCTTTCAAAATCTGATTTTTAATGGTGTTTTAAATGTATAACGATAAAGAAACTATTTCCGCAAACGAAATAAATAAATTTTCATACTGCCCATATCAGTGGTATTATGAACGCCTTTATGGACGCAAGAAGCTGCGAGAGCTTGAGCTTGAAAGAAATGAAAGGCTTGGTCTTGAGGACAGAAGGATGAGTAACCTTATTGATGGCTTTAACTACCATAGTGGTATAAGGTTTGTTACAAGCATCGCTCCTGCAATACTGAAAATAGCGATACCGGCAATTCTGATTGCGCTTATCGTTATGTATTTCAAGGTGAGATTCAATGTTTGATAATTTTTTTGAGTATGCACACTTTAGCGGAATAGTTATATTTATAGCGGTATGCTTCGGGCTTTTGTTTCTTTGTCTTTTAATTTACAGATGCCTTGAAACAGTTAAGAAAAAGAAAACCTCCTTTAATATGACAGGATGGGAGCTTATCTACAGCGATAAAGCTGAGGAGGATAAGGAAGATGGCGTTGATCACGGTATAGTGCTTTATAGTGCTAAGTATGATATACAGGGCAAGCCTGACTATATCTTTAAGAAAAAACACAGCGGACAGATAATGCCGGTGGAGATAAAAAGCGGAAAGATCGGCGATGAAGCCTTACCCCATTATGGCGATTATCTGCAGCTTTGTGCCTACTTCCTTATAGTAGAGGATGTTTGCGGAAGAAGACCGAAATACGGCAAGATAATATATAAAGATCATATGTTCATTATCCGAAACGGGCTGAGGACTAAAAGAGATATAACAAAGATACTTGGAAGAATGAGGATGATGTTAAAAACAGGATACGAAAAGCCCTGCGAAAGCTTTGTTAACTGCCGATACTGCTTATGCAACGGAACAGTTTGCGAGTTTTGTAAGGACTACAGTAAAAATTGAGGAGGAGACTATGAAAAATACGGCTCCGGTAGAAAAGAATAAAATATATACTGCCATAATAAACGATATAGGCGAAACAGGTATGGGCATAGGTAAAATAGACGGTTTTACCGTTTTTGCTGATGGTGCACTTCCCGGCGAGGAAGTTAAAGTACTTGTTATGAAGGTGAAAAAGAACTATTGCTATGGCAAGGTAATGGAGATAGTTAACAAGTCTCCTTACAGATGTGAGGCCGTATGTCCTGTGTTTAAAAAATGCGGCGGATGCCAGATAATGCACTTAAGCTACAAGGGTCAGCTTGAATTCAAGACAAAAAAGGTCAAAGACTGTATTGAAAGGATAGGCGGACTTAAGGGAGTTGAGGTGCTTCCTGCCCTTGGAGCAAAAGAGCCTTTGTTTTACAGGAACAAGGCCCAGTTCCCTGTCGGAGATGGAAAGATCGGTTTTTATGCAAAGCATAGTCACAATATAATAGATACGGATAAATGCTATATACAGGCACCTGTGAATGAGGCGGTTTTAAATGCCATAAAGGGGTATATGGCTGATAATAAGGTGAGTGCCTATGACGAAAAAACAGGCAGGGGACTTATAAGGCATATATTCACAAGGCTTGGAAAAACAACAGGAGAGATAATGGTATGCCTTGTTGTAAACGGTAAAAAACTGCCTAATGAAAAAGACCTTGTTGAACGCATTAAAGATATAGATGGCGTTGTATCAGTTATGATAAACATAAACAAGGAAAGCTCAAATGTTATCCTTGGAAGAGATAGCCGCCTGCTTTGGGGCAAGGACAGGATAAGGGATCTTATAGGAGAAGTAAAATATGATATATCCCATCTTTCCTTCTATCAGGTAAACCCTGAACAGACAAGGGTACTTTATGAAAAAGCCCTTTCTCTTGCAGACCTTAAGGGTGGAGAAACGGTAATGGATATATACTGCGGTATAGGTACCATCTCTCTTTTCCTTGCACAGAAGGCCAAAAAGGTATATGGCGTTGAGATAGTTGATGCGGCTATTGAGGATGCTAAAAAGAATGCAGAGCTTAATAATATGACTAATACAGAGTTTTATGTAGGTAAGGCGGAGGAGGTCATTCCAAGGCTTTATAAAGATGGTGTGCGTGCAGATGTTGTGGTCGTTGACCCGCCAAGAAAAGGGTGCGATATAAACGTAATAAACACCATAATAGATATGAAGCCTGAGAGGGTAGTATATGTTTCATGTGACCCTTCTACTCTTGCAAGAGACCTTAAGCTGCTGGTTGAAGGCGGGTTTGAGATAAAAGAGGTACAGCCCGTTGACCAGTTCCCTCAGACGGTACATGTGGAGACGGTGTGTTTGCTTGAAAAAAGAGATAACTGATTTGTTGATACGGCTGACAGCCTTGTCATATAAAAATAATTTTAAGGAGATTGCTTTTTGAGAAAAACAATTAAAACAACGGAGATTGTAGGCTGACCGGGAGGTTTGCGTAAATACATTCTCACACAAGCCTCCCAGTATTGCGGTCATCAATCATCAGGAGGAAAAACAATGAATAAAAATGACTATATAATTCGTTTAGAAAGAAAAGAAGAACACAGAGAAGTTGAAAACCTTATAAGAGAATCTTTCTGGAATGTATATCGACCCGGATGCCTTGAGCATTATGTTATAAACAGGCTAAGGGAAGACGAGGCATTTGTTAAGGAACTGGACTTTGTTTTGGAAAAGAACGGCAGGATAATAGGGCAGAATATGTTTATGAGGGCTGTTATCAAGGCAGACGATGGCAGAGATATACCGATAATGACAATGGGGCCTATATGCATCGCACCTGAATTTAAAAGACAAGGGTATGGCAAGATACTGCTGGATCATTCGCTGGAAAAAGCAACAGAAATGGGGTGTGGGGCACTCTGTTTTGAAGGCAATATCGATTTTTATGGAAAGAGCGGGTTTTCATTCGCCAGCGATTTTGGTATAAGATACCATGGGCTTGATGAAGGCGAAGATGCATCTTTTTTTCTCTGTAAGGAGCTTGTTACAGGATATCTTAGTGGCATAACAGGTGAATATGCTACACCAAGAGGATATTTCGTAGATGAGGCTGAGGCTGAGGAATTCGACAAAGCTTTTCCTTATAAAGAGAAGCTGAAACTTCCCGGACAGATATTCTAAACTGAACGAAAAAGAGCCGATATATTTTAATGCATCGGCTCTTAAAAAGACAATTTGGAGGACAAAATGACAAAACACAAACCAAGCGGTTCGGCCATATTTATGTACTGTGTCATAGCCCTTGCCGTAATAATAATGGCCGTTTGCTTTACGCTTTATTATGGTGGATATTATAAAAGCACAGCAGTTTTATGGATAGGCGTAACAGCTTTTACTATTATGTACCACTTCTGGGGACGCATAATAATGGGTAACGTAACAAAGCTTTTTAAAATAGACTATAACCACTGGTGGTTTAAAGAAAGAGGCTTTGAAAAAGGCCTGTATAAGCTTTTGAAAGTAAAGAACTGGAAGGATAAGGTGCTTACATATAACCCTGAGCTTTTTTCTCTTAAGGACTACTCTATGGAGGATATAGCAAGGACAATGACAAAAGCCGAGACCGACCATTGGATAAATGAGCTTATATCCCTTTCTACCCTTATATTCGGACTAATATGGGGAGAGATGTGGATATTTGCATTAACGGCTGCTCTGGCAATGCTTTTTGACGGACAGTTTATAGTCATCCAGCGTTTTAACAGACCGAGAGTGCTTAAAGTCATAGAAATGCAGAAAAGGAAAGAACAAAGAAAGAATAAAACAGCATAAAAGAACCCCGGCTTTTGAAGGTCGGGGTTTTATAACGCTTATTTTTCTGTTATTGCTGAATGTAACTCCTGTAAGCTTCTTACGATACCGCAGTTGGGTTTGTTCATAGACTCGATACCGCTTACGGTTGCTTTGGCAGCAGCCATTGTTGTCATATAAGGTACCTTTTTACGTACGGCAGCTTTACGGAGATATCCATCATCTGTTGTTCCGTCAGCACCCATGGGAGTGTTGATGATAAGGTCGATCTTGCCATTTGTTATAAGGTCGCTGATGTTAGGTCTGCCTTCGTTGAGCTTGTATACAAACTCTGATTCGATGCCTGCTTCATCAAGGGCTTTTTTTGTACCCTTTGTTGCAAGGATGTGGAAACCTGCATCTGCAAAGCCTTTTGCAACCTCAACAAGCTCGTCCTTGTCCTTGTCACATACGGAGATAAGCACTGTTCCGCTTAAAGGAAGTTTTGTCTGTGTAGCTTCCTGTGATTTGAAGAATGCCTCGCCGTAGAATTGGGAAAGACCTAAAACCTCGCCTGTTGAACGCATCTCGGGGCCGAGAACAGGGTCTACCTCCTGGAACATATTGAAGGGGAATACCGCCTCTTTAACTCCGTAGTAAGGGATAACACGCTCTTTAAGTGAGGGTACGGGTGAGGGTCTGCCTGTAAGTGGACCTGTTACTATATCAATGGCAAGGGGTACCATCCTGATGTTACAAACCTTTGATACAAGGGGAACGGTACGGCTTGCTCTGGGATTAGCTTCAAGAACATATACCTTATCATTTTCGATAGCATACTGCATGTTCATAAGGCCTTTAACGCCCATTTCTTCTGCTATCTTTCTTGTGTATTCCTTGATAGTCTTAACATTCTCTTCTGAAATGTGTCTTGAAGGGATTATACAAGCGGAGTCGCCTGAATGAACGCCTGCAAGCTCTATATGCTCCATAACAGCGGGAACGAAAGCGTGTGTTCCGTCACTGATAGCATCTGCCTCACATTCCATAGCGTGGTTAAGGAATCTGTCTATAAGGATAGGTCTATCGGGTGTTACGCCAACAGCCGCATTCATATATTTTGTAAGGTTTTCAGGGTCGTAAACGACTTCCATACCACGTCCGCCGAGAACGTATGAGGGACGAACCATAACGGGGTAGCCGATCCTTTCAGCTATTTCAAGGGCATCCTCAACAGTAACAGCCATACCTGACTCGGGCATAGGTATCTCGAGTTTATCCATCATAGCACGGAAAAGATCTCTGTCCTCTGCAAGGTCGATAACTGCAGGGGGTGTTCCGAGTATTTTAACGCCGTTTTTCTCAAGGTCTGCCGCAAGGTTAAGGGGAGTCTGTCCGCCGAACTGGGCAATAACACCAACGGGCTGTTCTTTTTTATAAATGCTCAATACATCCTCAAGAGTGAGGGGCTCGAAGTAAAGTTTATCTGATGTATCGTAGTCTGTTGAAACTGTTTCAGGGTTGCAGTTTACGATGATAGTTTCAAAGCCAAGCTCTTTAAGAGCTAATGAAGCGTGAACACAGCAGTAGTCGAACTCTATACCCTGACCGATACGGTTGGGACCGCCGCCGAGGATCATTACCTTGGGTTTAGCTGTGCTTACGGGGTTTTTGTCTTCTGCGTTATATGTAGAATAGTAGTAAGCCTTGTCAAGTGTTCCGCTTACGTGTACAGGCTCCCATGCTTCTTCAACGCCAAGCTCGATACGTTTGTTTCTTATATCAGCTTCGCTGATAGCTAAAAGCTGGCTTAAGTATTTATCGGAGAAGCCGTTTTTCTTAGCACTGATAAGAACTTTATCCTCGGGCATAGTGCCTTTTAATGCGATAAGTGCTTCTTCTTCCTCAACAAGCTCTTTCATCTGCTCGATGAACCATGCTTTGACCTTTGTTATATCATGTATCTCTTCAACTGTTGCACCCTTGCGGATAGCCTCATACATAATGAAGTGGCGTTCGCTTGAAGGAGTAACCAGCATACGGAGGAGTTCTTCTTTTGTTTTTTCGCCAAAGTCTTTAACGTGACCAAGACCGTAGCGTCCTGTTTCAAGGGAGCGGATAGCTTTCTGGAAAGCTTCTTTATATGTTTTGCCGATACTCATGACCTCGCCGACAGCTCTCATCTGTGTGCCGAGCTTATCCTCAACGCCTTTGAATTTTTCAAATGCCCAGCGTGCAAATTTGATAACTACATAGTCTCCGCCGGGAACGTATTTATCAAGTGTTCCGTATTTGCCGCAGGGGATATCCTTTAAAGTAAGGCCTGTTGCAAGCATAGCGGAAACAAGGGCGATGGGGAAGCCTGTTGCTTTTGAAGCAAGGGCTGAAGAACGGCTTGTTCGGGGATTTATCTCTATAATGATATCCCTGTCTGTTTTAGGGTCATGGGCCCACTGTACGTTTGTACCGCCGATCACCTGAACAGAGTCAACTATCTTGTATGATTTTTCCTGAAGACGTTTCTGTACATCCTTTGAAATTGTAAGCATAGGAGCTGAGCAGAATGAGTCGCCTGTATGTACGCCTAAGGGGTCGATGTTTTCGATAAAGCATACAGTTATCATATTGCCCTCTTTATCTCTTACTACCTCAAGCTCAAGCTCTTCCCAGCCGAGGATAGATTCCTCAACAAGCACCTGACCAACAAGGCTGGCCTGAAGGCCACGGGCACAAACCGATTTAAGCTCATCTATGTTGTAAACAAGTCCGCCGCCTGTGCCGCCCATTGTATAAGCGGGACGAAGAACAACGGGGTATCCTAATTTATCAGCTATTGCAAGGGCTTCGTCAACTGTGTAGGCAACCTCGCTTCTTGCCATTTCTATACCAAGACTATCCATAGTCTTTTTGAATTCGATACGGTCCTCGCCACGCTCGATTGCATCAAGCTGAACACCGATGACCTCAACATCATATTTTTCAAGAATACCTGCCTGAGCAAGCTCTGAGCAAAGGTTAAGGCCACTTTGTCCGCCAAGATTGGGGAGAAGGGCATCGGGTTTTTCTTTTGCAATTATCTGCTCAAGTCTTTCGATATTAAGCGGTTCAATATAGGTTGCATCAGCTATTTCGGGGTCTGTCATGATCGTTGCGGGGTTTGAGTTTACAAGCACTATTTCGTAGCCGAGATTTCTGAGTGCCTTACAGGCCTGTGTGCCTGAATAGTCAAACTCACACGCCTGACCAATAATGATAGGGCCGGAGCCGATGATAAGGACTTTTTTGATGTCTTCTTTTCGTTTCACGATATTTCCTCCTTTTGAGAGCTAATCAGCATTTCAGCAATACAAGTGATTTTAACACAGCATTTTGCTAAAATATGTTTATCTTATTTATTATATCACAATATTTGCCAAATAAAGCTTTAATTTATAATAATGAACAAAAATTTTTTGCTTAAAAATGCACTAAAATATGTGATTTTTACCAATAAGCATATGGAGTAGTGGCTCCATTTTCCATCTTTTCTTACGTTTACAAGACCGCATTCGCAAAGTATCTTCATATGGTGAGATAATGTGGGTTGAGTTATGTTAAACTTCTCAAGAAGTTTACAGGCACATTTTTCACCGTCAGAGAGCATTTTTATAATCTGTAGTCTGTTGGAGTCGCCAAGAGCTTTACAGATAAGAGCAACGTCCATAGAATTCATAGCATCACCTCATATTGATTACTATCTATGCGTTTATGATATATTGCGGATGTACGTATGTCAATTTCAAACTTAAAGAATTTTTAATTAAATGGTAATTTGTTGTTAAAGCATTGTTTTTTATGCTTTGATATACTTGAATTATTCAAATGCAGGTGGTGCGGACATATGAAAAAGATGCTTAGAAAGCTTTTTGGATTTATAAAATTAGTTATAGTTTTATTTATAAGTGGATTTATATTGTTTGGGATAGCTGTTTGGGGCTATGATATTTTATCAGGTAAGCTTGCTGTTGGCGAGCATTATACGTGGAAAGATGTGGATTATTCAGATGAAGAAAAATGGAGCCTTATCCTGGTCAATCCATGGAACCCTGTACCTGATGGGTATGAGGTAGAGCTTACAGAATTAAAAAACGGCGAGGCGGTTGACAGCCGTATTTACCCCCTGTTACAGGAAATGTTTGACGATGCAAGAAAGGAGGGTATAAGACCGTTTATATATTCATCTTACAGAACACAGGCATATCAGCAGTATCTTTATGATAAAGAGATAGAGGACTATAAGGCTCAGGGATATAATGACGAGGAAGCTGAAGCCATAGCAAAAACATGGGTAGCATACCCGGGAACAAGTGAGCATCAGCTGGGATTGGCTCTGGATATAACAAGTGAGGATAAAAATAAACAACCGGCGGAGAAGGTCTGGCAGTGGCTTGAGTTAAACAGCTATAAATACGGTTTTATTTTAAGATATACAGAAGAAAAAATGGAGTTTACGGGTATAAACCCGGAGCCGTGGCATTACAGATATGTAGGGAAAAAGGCGGCAAAGGAAATATATGAACAGGGTATATGTCTTGAGGAATACCTTGAAAATAAAAAATAACAGGTCAAAGACCTGTTATTTTTATGATTTTTAGTGATTTCCGCCACATCCGTGCTTATCTTCACCACATTTGTGGCTTCCACAGTCGTGACCGTGATCATGGTCATGGCCGTGATGATTGCATACAAAGTTGGGGTTGAAGTTAAGGGCACCTTTTAAGAGGGCTTTAACGCTTTCGTCAGCGTTACCTGTTACGCCGGGGAAGAGAGTGATGCCAAGCTGGGCTAAAGCCTGACGGGCACCGCCGCCGATACCGCCACAGATAAGAGTTGTTGCACCGTTTAATCTTAAAAAACCTGCTAAAGCACCGTGACCGCTTCCGTTTGTGCTTATTATTTCTTCTTTAACTATGTTTCCGTCCTCAACTGTATAAAACTTAAACTGAGGGCAATGACCAAAGTGCTGGAAAACATTGCCGCTTTCGTATGTAACTGCTATTTTCATAATAAATTACCTCCTTGCAAAGCCTATTATATAGATATTTTTGACATATGTCAATAATTATGGGCGTTTATGACAGCTATGGCACTTTTTTTCTCCTCCGTGGCACATATGATGTCTGCATTTATGTTCTTTGCAGTTTTTGCCGCAGCATTTTGCGGAGTTATCACACACACGGTAGCTTCCGCCGTATATTTTAAGGGTTTTTCCGTTTACAATGGCATCGGCTATTTTTTTACGTGCATTGTCGTAAATGGACTGTACTGTTGTGCGGGCAACATTCATCTGCAATGCACTTTCTTCCTGCGTAAGACCAAGATGGTCTATAAGACGTAAGGCCTCAAATTCATCTATCGTAAGGTTTACGGAGGCTTCCGATGTGGTGCTTCCGGGGGAAAACTCTATTATTTTGGGTTCAGCACAGATGCGTCTGGGTTTTGCTGTACGTGCCATAATTTCCACCTCATTTCAATAAACAGTATAGGTGTATTTTTGACATATGTCAATTTAAACTGCTTTTATTGTAAGCGGTTTTAAAAAAGTGTATAATATAAATATAAAATATCAGAGGTAAGGCTATGGAAGAACACAGATTTGAACCTGTATTTGACAAAAACAGCAGAATACTTATACTTGGCACATTTCCGTCTGTAAAATCAAGGGAGACAAACTTTTACTATGGTCATCCGCGTAACAGATTCTGGAAGGTAGTGGCAGATGTTCTTGGAGAAGACGTGCCACAGACCATGGAGGATAAAAAAGCTATGCTTTTAAGAAACGGTATAGCGCTTTGGGATGTATGTGAAAAATGCGAGATCACAGGGTCGAGTGACAGCAGTATAAAAAATGTTGTGCCTGTTGATATTAAAAGGATAACGGATAATGCGCCTATAATAAAAATATTTGCAAACGGGAACACGGCGGGTAAGCTTTACGACAAATATTTAAAGGATAAAACAGGGATTGAGATAACTGTGCTTCCGTCTACAAGCCCTGCCAATGCGGCTTTTCAGACGGACAGGCTTTTGGATAAATGGAAGATCATAAAGGAAGTTTTGGGTGATGAAAATGTATGATTGCGGACTTATACTTGAAGGCGGAGGAATGAGAGGCGTTTACACAGCCGGTGTGCTTGACCTTTTTCTTGAAAAGGGATATGAGTTTAAAAATGTTTTTGGAGTTTCGGCAGGTGCCTGTCATGCGTGCAGCTTCCTTTCAAAGCAAAAAGGAAGGGCTTTCAGAGTAAATGTGGATTATATAGATGATAAAAACTATGGTGGTTTTGTAAACTGGGTAAAAACGGGATCGTTTTTTAACAATGCTATGCTTTTTGATGAAATACCCAATGAGCTGGACCCTTATGATTACGATGCTTTTAACAGAAATGAAAGTGATCTTTATGCTGTGGCTACAAATTGTATAACAGGAAAGGCAGAGTGCCTCAAAGTTTACGATATGAAAAGGGACATAGATGCTATATGTGCATCAAGCTCGCTTCCGCTTATGGCAAAGGTCGTATCTTTCCGTGGAGGGAAATATATGGACGGAGGTATAGCAGACCCTATACCTGTTAAAAAGTCCATAGAAATGGGCAATGATAAAAATGTTGTTGTACTTACAAGGCAGGCTGGCTACCGTAAGCAAGAGGATAAGACACTTAAAGTTATCCGTAAAAAATACGGAAAAATCTATCCTCATATGGTGGCGGCTATGGAAAGAAGACACATAGTTTATAACGATACCCTTGATTTTATTGAAAAGGCAGAAAAGGACGGAAGTGTATTTGTTATAAGACCTTCTGCAAACCCCAATATCGGCAGGCTTGAAAAGAACAGGAAAAAGCTTGAAAAGCTTTATGAGATGGGATACAGGGATGCCGAAAGAGTTAATGGAGAACTTAAGAGGTTTTTAGAAAAATAGTAGAGGAATAATCAAGATGAAGCTTAAAAATCCTTTGATAGCTGTTGAGAGCATAGAAAGATCTGTGGAGTTTTATAGAAGTGTCCTTGGACTTAGAAAGACAATGGATCTTGGTGCTAATGTGACCCTTACGGGCGGATTAAGCCTGCAAAGCATTGAAACTTGGAAAGATTTTATAGGGACAGACAACATAGTTTTAGGTGCAAATTGTGGTGAGATATACTTCGAGGAGGATGACTTTGACAGCTTTGCTCAAAGACTTAAAGGGTTTGATATAGACTATGTTCACCCTGTTAAGGAACACAGATGGGGACAGAGGGTAGTAAGATTTTACGATCCTGATAAGCATATAATTGAAGTTGGGGAAAGTCTTAAAGCTGTAGCATTACGTTTCTTTGAAAGCGGAATGTCTAAAGAACAGGTTGCGCAGAGAATAGATATACCTTTGACCCTTGTAAATAAATATATAAAATGACAAAAGGCTATTCCGGAGGGAATAGCCTTTTAATTTAAAGTTTGGATCCAACCTTTTCAAAGGTTGGTGGGGTATTGGGGCAAAGCCCCAAGGTCTTAAATCAGCAGCTTCTTGTAACAACTTCTTCTTTGATACGTGCGATAACTTCAGCAAGATCTTTCTGGCCTTCGTCACCGTTAGCTCTTGAACGTAATGAAACCTTGTTAGCCTCAACGTCTTTTTCGCCAACAACGATGATGTAAGGAACTCTTTC
>SVDG01000113.1 GCA_015057875.1 Lachnospiraceae bacterium
GGTCACCGGGGATGACCTGAAAAGCTAAGAAGGCGAGAAGAGAAACTATGAACAATATAATAATGAGACTTACTATTTTTTTAAAAATGTATTTCATCTTCCCGCCCTCCTTTCAATGTTTGTTTTTAAATTATTTTCAAAATTATTTTACGTAATGTACACCAGCAAGATCCATTACGTAGATAGGATAGAACTCATAGCCGTCAAGTGCGGGGTCCATGGCTACAAGGTCAGCAAGATCCTGGAGATATACGCAAGCTGCATTTTCTGTAAGGATCTCCTGCATACGGTCATAGATCTCGATAAGTTTTGCATCGTCTGTTGTTGTGATAGATTCTGCAAAGAGTGCATCATATTCATCGTTGTAGAACTGGATGAAGTTTTTGCTGCTTGTTGAGATCCATCTTTCAAGCATTGCACGGCCTGTCATAGCTGATGCATCAAAACCAGAGATGGTTGACTGGTAGTTACGACCCTGATATACATCTGAAAGCCATGTTGCCCATTCAACAGTTTCAACTGATGCGTTGATGCCTACTGCTCTGAACTGTTCAACAACTACTTCTGCAGTGTTAACATGAGGAGTGTAGTTTGAAGGAACAGTGATAGCAAGATCAAATCCGTTTTCGTATCCTGCTTCTTTAAGTAGCTCTTTAGCTTTCTCAGGGTTATACTCATAGTAATCTACGAGGTCCTCGTTAAAGAACTTCTGGAATGAAGGATACATGCTGCTTCCTAAGGGAGCGCCGTGACCGTCAGCTGTAAGTAAAAGGATATCCTCAATGTTTACAGCGTAGCATAAAGCCTGACGAACGAGCTTGTTCTGTAAAGGCTCATAGGTATTGTTGAGATATACAGCCTGAACAAGGTTCATTGTTCCTTCAAGTATCTTGTAGTTTCCGCCGAGCTCATTTACCTGTGAAACTGTAAGATGAGATACGAAATCAACGCTTCCGCTCCTTAATGACATTACGATAGCCTCTGCACTGTCAAGGATCTTGAATGTGATCTTATCAAGGTAAGCGGGCTCGCCCCAGTATTCATCAAATTTTTCGATAACGAAATTTTCCTGAGGAGAACGTGATACATATTTGAAGGGGCCTGTGCCAACAGGTGCTGTGGCCTGGTCAGCATAATCCTCAGGGATGACAGCAACAGTAAGATAAGGTAAGAATTCACTGTTGGGAGCATCAAGGACGATCTCTACAGTCTTGTCATCAAGAGCTTTTATTGACGTAATAGCAGAAAACGCCGGTACTCTGGGTGTTCCCTCAGAAGCATCGGCGCAGCGTGAAATAGAATATACTATGTCTTCTACGGTTACTGTATCGCCGTTGTGGAACTTAACACCTTCTCTTAATTTGAAAGTATAAGTAGTTCCATCAACTTCGTAGCTTTCAGCAACTGCAGGTATAATATCACCTTCAGGTGTGGGCTTAACAAGTCCTTCAAAGACGTTAAACATAACCTCGTCAGTTCCTGCCGCTACAGATTGGTGAGGGTCAAGACTACTATCCAGGTCTTGAGCAATGCCTACAGCGATCTCGCCGCCGTAAACAGGCTCTCCAGTTGAGCTATTATTTTCAGTGTTGTTTGTGGTCTGACTTGTATCAGTAGTGTCTGAGCTTCCGCTTGAGCATGCTGTCAATACGGATCCCATAAGTACCATAGCTGTCAGGACTGCGAAAAAGCGAATGTGTTTTTTCATTTTCGTCTCCTTTCGCCCGTGGGTATTTTACGGGCACAACTTAAAAATATGGCTCATTATTAAATTGTCTCGGTTATTGTACATCTTTTGTGCCTAAAAAACAAGAAAAATCAATGTTTTTTAGCTGTAAAACCCCTATAAAATAAAGGGTTTTTGTTATCAGTTCAATTAGATTGATATTTGTTTATTTTGTACAAAGGTTTATAGTCAATTTTACAAGAGATTAAAAGCTGAATAATATCATGATAAAGTTATAAAGTGTGATAAAAGGCTGTTTTTTATGCAAAAGCGTGAAATAACGGCCATAATATTATTATATTTTTGTTAGAAATAATTGATAGGATATGTTGACAGTTTATTAAGTACAGAATAATATAAATATATGAACATATATTCATATAATGGGGTGGCGTTATGCAGACAGATATTGATAGTAAATATATAAATGACGAGCTTATTTATGAGACTGCGGATTTTTTTAAGGTGTTTGGAGATTCATCAAGACTTAGGCTGCTTATTCTTCTTCTGAAAGCAGAAAAATGTGTTACTGAGATAGCCGATGAGCTTGACATGAGCCAGTCTGCAGTAAGTCATCAGCTGAGAGTATTACGCCAGAGCAGGCTTGTTAAATACCGTCGTGACGGAAAAACGGTTTATTATTCTCTCGATGACGAACATGTTGAAGACATAATCAAAGAGGGAATGGCCCATATAATCCATTTACGCAGCGAATAAGCTGTTTTTTGTACAGTATATATGAACGATTATTCATAAAATCATATAAGAGGTGACTTATTTTGGGTAAGTATAATATAAGTCTTAAAGGTCTTTGCTGTGAGAATTGCGGAGAGAAAATAAGAAAAGCCACAGAAGCTCTGGATGGAGTATCAAAGGCTGAGATTAACGTAATGGCTCAAAAGATGAAGGTGATAACGAACAAAGATATTAATGAGCTTGTTCCTGTAATAAAAGACATAGTGCTTGGTATTGAGCCTGATGTATATGTTGAGATCGAAACAGAAAAAACAATAAAAACGGAAGAGCCAGAAGAAGGCTTTAAAAAGGATATTATAAAGATCATTGTCGGAGCAGTTTTATTTGTTATAGGATATGTTGCAGGTGGAATGCCTGGTATGGTGCTTTATATAGCTTCTTACCTGATACTTGGCATTGAGGTGGTTTTAAACGGAGTTAAAAGCCTTGTTAAGGGCAGGGCAATGGATGAAAATTTCCTTATGAGTATTGCAACGGTAGGAGCATTTGCCATAAATGAGCCAACGGAAGCGGTTTTTGTAATGCTGTTTTATAGTGTTGGTGAATTTTTTCAGGAGCTTGCTGTTAACAGGTCAAGAAGATCTATTAGAGGGCTTATGGAGCTGTGTCCTGATAAAGCTTTTGTAGAAGAAGCCGGAATGATAATTGAAAAATCACCGGAAACGGTTGTTGCAGGCGAGATAATAGTGATCCGTCCCGGAGAGAGAGTTCCTTTGGATTGTGAGATAACAGAAGGAGAGAGTGAACTTGACTATTCTGCCCTTACAGGAGAAAGTGCACCTGTATTTGCTGAGTTCGGAAGCGAAGTTTTAAGCGGAAGCATAAATAATACGGGTGTTTTAAGGGCGAGGGTAATAAGACCTTTTGGAGAATCTACAGTCAGCAAAATACTTGATATGGTG
>SVDG01000114.1 GCA_015057875.1 Lachnospiraceae bacterium
AGGAATAAAGGATTTTGGTAACCTTATCCCCGGTCACGGTGGAATACTTGACAGATTTGACAGTGTTTTATTTACCGCACCTTCCGTTTACTATTTAATGATTCTTTTAAGTGAAATTCAGCTTTAAGGTGATATTATGAAAAATATTTCCATACTTGGTTCAACGGGTTCAATAGGAACACAAACTCTTCAGGTCGTAGATGCCTGTGATAATTTATGTGTAAAAGCACTTTCTACAAACACAAATATTGACCTTCTTGAAAAACAGATAGAAAAATACCGCCCTTGCATAGCCGCCGTTTTCAATGAAGAAAAGGCTATGGAGTTAAAAAAAAGATTAAAAAATTCAGAAACTGAAATACTCTCGGGTATTGACGGACTTATTAAAGCAGCCTCTTTAAAAGAGGCTGATATTTCTGTTATATCAGTTGCAGGAAATATAGGGCTTAAGCCTACTTATGAAGCAATAAAATGCGGCAAGGATATTGCCCTTGCAACAAAAGAGGTACTGGTATCTGCCGGCAGCATAATTATGAAAGAGGCAAGGGAAAGGGGAGTAAAAATACTTCCTGTTGACAGCGAACACTCTGCCATATTTCAGTCCCTTCAGGGTAATGACATGAACCCTGTCAGCCGCATAATACTTACTGCTTCAGGCGGTCCCTTCAGAGAAAAGGATGCCGAATTTTTAAAAACCGTAACTGTTGAAGATGCTTTAAAGCACCCTAACTGGTCAATGGGTAAAAAAATAACCATCGACTCTGCTACTATGATGAATAAGGGCCTTGAGGTTATAGAGGCAAAGTGGCTTTTCGATATCGATATCAAAAATATAACCGTTGCTATTCATCCGCAAAGCATAGTTCATTCTGCCGTTGAATATGCAGACGGTGCAGTTATTGCCCAGATGGGAACACCTGATATGCGTCTTCCTATAGCTTATGCACTTAACTATCCGGAACGTATGGATATGGGCTTTGAAAAGCTTGATATATTTAAAGCCGGAAGACTTGATTTCTATAAGCCCGACCCCGAGAAATTCAAGTGCCTTGAACTTGCTTACCGCGCCATAAAAACAGGTGGAACTATGCCTGCTGTAATGAATGCCGCTAATGAAAAGGCTGTGGCATTATTTTTAAACAAAGAAATAAAATATCTTGATATTCCTTATTTAATAGAAAAAACAATGGATGCATATACTGTAAAATATGACTACACCATTGACGATATAGAAGATGTCGACAGATGGGCAAGGGAATATACAGAAAATTTATATAAATTGACCCTGAGGTGATATTTTGGGATTTTTATCAGGAATACTTCCTATACTTATAGCCATTCTTGTATTTGGAGTACTTATTATATCTCATGAATTCGGACATTTTTTTATAGCTAAAAAAAATGGTATTCTCGTTGAGGAATTTGCTGTAGGTATGGGTCCTTCTATCGTTTCAAAACAGATAGGAGAAACCATATATTCTTTAAGAGCAGTTCCTTTCGGCGGATTTTGTAAAATGCTTGGCGAGGATGAAAGCTCTTTTGATGAACGCGCTTTCAGCAACAAATCTCCTTTAGCTAGGATGGCTGTTGTTGCCGCAGGCCCTTTTATGAACTTTATATTAGCTTTCGTTCTTATATTTGCTTATAATGCCTTTTCCGGAATAATTACGCCTGTTGTAACAGATATTATGCCCGAATCCTATGCATACGAAAGTGGTCTTGAAATCGGTGACCGTCTGACAGCCATAAACGGAGATAGCGTAAATATTTATAGTGATATAGCTTTAATCATGGATGGATGCAATGGAAAAGATGTTACTCTGACCGTTAAAAAGACTGACGGACAAAATGAGCAGTATACTGTTAAGCCATCTGTATCTACTGACGGAAGATGGATAATTGGCTTCACCGCAACACTTAAATCACCTTTGATCGGCGAAAAAATAGAGGGTTATGAGCGTGCAGATATTTTTGAAATAATGCACGAAAGCTTTTACAGAGTAATTTTCTTTATAAAATCAACGGTTATAGGCTTTATCCGTATTTTTACTTTTAATGTAAGCCCTGATGATATAGCAGGCCCAATTGGAATGGTACAGATAATAGAAGATTCCTATACAATAGGACTTAGCTACAGTCTTCTTTCTGCTGTGCTTAATGTTGTTTATCTTGCCTCACTTTTCAGTGCCAATTTAGGTGCCTTAAACCTTTTCCCTATACCCGCAATGGATGGAGGAAGACTTGTATTTTTATTTATTGAAAAAATAAGGGGAAAAGCACTTGACCCTGATAAAGAGGGTATAGTTCACTTTATAGGCTTTGCCTTGCTTATAATGCTTATGGTTTTTGTAGCCTTTAATGACATAAGGCGTATTTTCTTTTAACAGAACGGAGATTTTTTATGAGTACAAGAGAAATATGTATAGGTTCAGTTAAAATTGGCGGTAATAACCCCGTTGCAATACAGTCTATGTGCAATACAGATACAAGAAATGTACCTGCAACTGTTGCACAGATAAAAGCCCTTGAAGAGGCAGGATGTGAAATAGTCCGCGTTGCCGTTATTGATAAGGAAGCCGCACAAGCAATAAAGGAAATAAGAAAGAATATAAACATACCCCTTGTTGCCGATATACATTTCGACTACCGTCTTGCCATTGAAGCAATGGAAAACGGAGCAGATAAAATAAGAATAAACCCAGGAAACATTGGCAACATTGAAAATACAAAAAAGGTTGTAAGTCTTGCAAAGGAAAGACATATCCCTCTCCGTATAGGAGTAAATGCAGGCTCACTTGAAAAAGAAATATTGTCAAAATATAACGGTATAACTCCGGAAGGGCTTGTTGAAAGTGCTCTTAATCACGTTCGCATACTTGAAAGCCTTGATTTTTATGATACCGTTATATCTATAAAATCTTCTTCGGTTCCCATAAGTGTTAAAGCTTATGAGCTTTTAAGCCAGAAAACAGATTATCCTCTTCACATAGGTATTACAGAAGCAGGCACTGTTTTTTCAGGCTCGATCAAAAGTGCTGTTGGTATAGGTATAATGCTTTCAAAAGGCATAGGTGATACTTTAAGAGTCTCACTTACAGGCGACCCCGTACTAGAAATAAAGGCAGCAAAAGATATATTAAAGGCTCTTGAACTTAGAAAATTCGGTGCACAGATAGTTTCCTGTCCTACCTGCGGAAGAACAAAAATTGACCTTATAGGTCTTGCAAACAGGGTAGAGGAATTATGCCAGAATATAGATAAAAACATAAAAATCGCCGTAATGGGCTGCGCTGTAAACGGCCCCGGCGAAG
>SVDG01000115.1 GCA_015057875.1 Lachnospiraceae bacterium
CTGTAATACCCGCCTGATTCATAAGTATTTCCAGCTTGACAACCTCGGTGTCATCTGCCTTGCCGCAATATCTGTTTACACAGCTGTTATAATATCTTCTGAGAATTTCTCTCTTTGACGCTTCGCAACAAGCTTCATCATCTATAATGCAGTTTCCAACCATATTAACTCCCATATCTGTGGGTGAGCTATATGGTGACGTTCCTTGAATACGCTTAAATATTGTGTTTAACACAGGGAAAATTTCTACATCACGATTATAATTAACCGCTGTTTCACCATAGGCTTCAAGGTGGAACGGGTCTATCATATTAACATCGTTTAAATCTGCAGTCGCTGCTTCATAAGCAAGATTTACAGGGTGCTTTAACGGTATATTCCAAATAGGAAAAGTTTCAAACTTGGCATATCCTGCCGTTATTCCTCTCTTGTGATCGTGGTATAGCTGACTTAAACAGGTCGCCATTTTTCCGCTTCCAGGTCCCGGCGCTGTAACTACAACAAGGGAACGGGTAGTTTCTATATAATCATTTTTTCCCAATCCATCGTCACTTACTATATGCTTAACATCAGATGGATATCCCGCTATGGTATAATGACAATAACTGCGTATTCCAAGTGCAGTTAACTGCTTAAGAAAGGCGTTGGCGCTGGGTTGTCCGCTATATCTTGTAAGAACTACACTTCCTACATAGAGGTCCATCTCACGAAATGTATCTATAAGTCTTAAAACATCTTCATCATATGTGATGCCAAGGTCGCCTCGGGTCTTGTTGGCTTCTATATCCTCGGAGTTGATGGTAATAACTATCTCGGCATCGTCCTTTAACTGTCTGAGCATATGAATTTTGCTATCGGGTTCAAATCCCGGCAAAACTCTTGAAGCGTGAAAATCATCGAAAAGCTTACCGCCAAATTCCAGATAGAGCTTGCCGCCGAAAAATTCTATACGCTTTCTTATCTGCTCCGATTGCATAGTAAGATATTTTTTATTATCAAATCCTATTTTCTTCATAAACAATTACCTCGCCAACAAGAATGAAGTGTATAAATTATAACACTAAATAACAGTATATCATATTTTGAGACTTTTGCAAACAAATTTTACTAATTTTTAATCAAAATCAAACAAATCCTCGCCTGTTGAAATTCCGTTATAGAGTACAAGAACATAATCAGGCTTAATCTTCTCTATATATTCGTATACATTTATCTTACTTCCTACATAGTATTCATAGTCACGAACATCGGTTATATAGAGGCTCTTTGTATTAAGGGATAAAAAAGGTGCTGCCGCACAAGCAAATGAATCCCTTATAAGAAGAACTTTAGCACCATCAGGCTTTAGCTTATTTGTTATAATCTGCTCACGAAAATCACCGCCGCTATACGAAACATAGGGATTTAGGTTATATAGGTCTCTTTTTTCTATATTTTCCATATACATAACCGTATCAGAAAAGGCTCCCTCACGGTAATGATTTTTAAGAGGTTGCGCCTCACTAAGAGATGTTTCAAATTTTGGTAAAATTATGTTTATATCATCACGGCCCAAAGATGTGAAATAGCTTCCAACCTTTTTGCCCTGAGAACCCAGAAACCAATCTTTGTATGTTTTTATCTCATAGTTTGAGATATCAGTTAACTTTTTGTCATACTCAAAGCCGTAAAGACGGTCAAGCTCCTTGCATATCTCGCCCGAAGCCCAAAGTGCGTATTCGGGACGCCAATGGTGATCTGTTATAAAAAACATTTCCTCATCTGTTATTCCCTGTTCTGACTTTTTTTCGATAAGATTTAAATTAGGAATATCTCTGTTTTTTAAAGAAATCGCAAAGTTATCACAATTTTCCTTGGTGAAATCCTCAATATTCGACGGATAGTTAAGCGAGTATCCCTTGCTCGGCGCCATAACATAAAGGAACTTTGCATTGTTTCTTTCTGCCATCTCATAGATGCCCCTCACCTTATCTGCCCTGTCTTCAAGCTCTTCCCATTTCATAAGCGGGCGCGGGTTGGCAAGGTAACCCGAAGAGGTTTTGACAACAGCAGTACTATCCTTAACAACAACCTTGGTGTTTACAGAATTTAAAAAGACCGAGTTTATATCCATAAAAAGACTATGATAGCTAAGCTTTTCCGAACTGATTTTTTCCATATTGTCTGAAAAACAGGAAAATGACTTAAAAACACCGTCTTCCGACACGCCAACTAAAAATTCCAAGGCAGAGTCCTTTATACCTGCCCATAGAGCTTTTGAAAAGAGTCCTGAAAATATTATTAAAGCCGAAATTATAAAAACTAAAATATTTTGATTTAATCTTTTCATAAATTACCTCAAAAATTAAAATATATAAACGGATTATATGAATTGCTCACTAAGTTTGCAAGACAAATCACAAACAAGGTGCAAAGACCAATAAGACGGATCGCTCCGTAAAGTTTATTCTCGCTAAACCTAATTGAAAGTTTCTTAAACAGAGGCAAACAGCAAATTACGCCAAAAGACAGCATAACTGCGTTTTGTAAAAAGTAGCCATTAAACATTCCGTCATATTCAACGGTGCCAAATGAGAACATACACTTAAGATAGAGTAACGCGTGATGCATATTTTCCGCACGGAATAAAACCCATCCTATAATAACAAAGAAGAGTGTATATATATGCTTTATTGCATTTATTACTTTTCCTTCTTTTGTGTTAATACCGCTTAGCTTTTCAAACACAAGGAGAACAAAGTACATAAATCCCCACAAAAAGAAGCTCCACTCCGCTCCGTGCCATATACCCGTAAGCATCCATACAACAAAAAGGTTAAATACAAGTCTTGCCTTAGTCTTAACACGGCTTCCGCCAAGCGGAAAATAAACATAATCTCTGAACCAGGTACCAAGAGAAATGTGCCATCTTCTCCAGAATTCTGTTATTGACTTTGATATATAAGGATAGTTGAAGTTTTCCAGAAAGTGAAAACCAAACATTCTTCCAAGACCTATTCCCATATCACTGTATCCTGAAAAATCAAAGAAAATCTGCATAGTATAGGAAATGGCACCAAGCCAGGCCATTTGAGTAGATACCACAGAATATACAGAACACAGATTAAACGCTTTGTCCGCTACAACAGCGAATGTGTTGGCAAGGAGAACCTTTTTGGAAAGACCTATGATAAATCTTGCAAAACCATCGGTAAAATCCACAAGAGTTTCCTTGCGGTATTTTATCTCGTTGGCAACAGTCTCATAGCGTACAATTGGACCTGCTATAAGCTGAGGAAAAAACGCTATG
>SVDG01000010.1 GCA_015057875.1 Lachnospiraceae bacterium
TTGTTGCCGCTGCTATTTCCGGTGACTATTGCCGTTTTGCAAAAAGCCGTAACGATGTAATCAAATCATCTGTTGTCGGTGTATTCCCTTCAGGTATGGTAGTTCTTCTTATCGGCGGTATCCTTGCCATCTGCACAGGTTCTTACGATATCAGCGTTTTCCTTTCAACAGCAGGCCTTCCCTTTATCGGTCTTGTTGCTTTAGTTCTTGCTACATGGACTACAAACGTTTCAAACGCTTATTCAGGCGGTTTATCTTTATCCGTATTACTTGGACAGGATGAGAAAAAGAGCCAGATTACAACAGCCATTGCCGGCATAGTAGGTACAATCCTTGCAGCTATCGGTATCCTTAACTCTATCCAGGGATTCCTTTCTCTCCTTTCAGCCATAGTTCCCGCCCTTATGGGTGTTGTTATTGCTGACTACTGGATAGTAGGAAAAGGCAACACAGATAACTTTAAAATACGTGAAGGCTTCTACGCACCCGGAGTTATTGCTTTTGCAGCAGGTGCTCTCATCGCTTGTATAACAGGCGGAACTTTTGCATCTATCCCTGCTTTAGCTTTCCTTAACCACCCCTTCTTTGTAGGGCCCATAAACGGTATTATAATTTCTCTTATCGTTTATATCATTATTGAAAAAATCGTAGGAAAAAAATAATCATACATACATTGCAACGCAGGTTATAAAAATATTATGACCTGCTTGCTGTATTTAATAAAAAGGAGTGTTTTTATGCGTAAAATAGGTATACCCGAAATTGAAGATATCGCATTAGGTGCAGCATTGCTTGGCGCAGGCGGTGGCGGTGACCCTTATGTAGGTAAGCTTGTTGCAATAGGTGCAGTTCAGGAATGTGGCCCCGTTACAATGCTTGATCCTGACGAAGTCCCCGATGATGCCTTAGTTGTTCCTATCGCTATGATGGGTGCTCCTACTGTACTTGGTGAAAAGGCCATCGGCGGAGGCGAATACAAAACCCTTTACGATACAGTTTCTACATTCTACGGCAAACCCATCTACGCTTTTATGCCCATAGAGGCAGGCGGCGTAAACTCCATGCTTCCTATAGCTGCAGCTGCCCGTCTTGGTCTTCCTTTAGTAGACTGTGATGGCATGGGACGTGCCTTCCCCGAACTTCAGATGGTAACTTTCACTATTGGCGGCGGCTCTGCAACACCCATGGCTTTAGTTGATGAAAAAGGCAATTCATGTATTTTCCGTACAGTTACAAACAAATGGACTGAAGAACTTGCCCGTGCTGTTACCATGTCCTGCGGCGGCTCCGTTTCCGTTTCCTTATACGCTATGGAAGGAAAATTTATGAAGGAGTACGGAGTAAGAGGAATAGTTACACGAAGCGAGATACTTGGCTCTGCAATACGTAAAGTTAAAGAGGTTACTGACAAAACACCGGAAGAAGCTTTCCTTGAGATAACAGAAGGATATAAGCTTTTCAAAGGCAAAATATGTGACGTTCTCCGCGATGTACGCAACGGATTCAACTTCGGTAAAGTAGTCCTTGACGGTATCGGTGATTATAAAGGTAAATCTGCATACGTAGAGTTCCAGAACGAAAACCTTACAGCTAACGTTGACGGAGAGATACTTGCAACAACACCTGACCTTATATGTCTTGTTGATACCGAAACCTTTACACCCGTACCGACAGATGCCCTTAAATACGGAAAAAGAGTTATGGTAGTCGGACTTAAATGCTTCCCCTTATGGAGAACAGAAGAAGGTCTTAAACTTGTAGGTCCTCGCTATTTCGGCGTAGATACCGATTACATTCCACTTGAAGAACGCTGCAAAGGAGGACGCTGATTATGTATAAACTTGGTATTGACGTAGGCGGCACAAACACAGATGCCGTTTTGATAGATGAAAAACTTAATGTTGTAGCTTCTGTAAAACAGCACACTTCATCCAATATATATGATGGTATCCTGGATGCTCTTCGTGCCGTTCTTACACTTTCAGGTGTAGATAGAAGCGAAATAGGACAGGCTATGCTTGGCACTACACAGTGTACAAACGCTATAGTTGAAAGGAAAAACCTTGCTCCTATAGGTATAATGAGAATAGGTGCTCCCGCTACTTTAGGCATCCCTTTAATGGTAGACTGGGCAGATGACCTTAAAAAAATCGCTGTAAAAACAGCAATCATCGGCGGCGGTTTTGAATATGACGGAAAAGAACTTGCTCCTTTTGATACAGCTGCAGCAACCGCTTTCTTTGAAGAACTTAAAGCCGAAAACATTAAATCCGTTGCTATATCATGTGTTTTCTCAACAGTCCGTAACGACCATGAGATAGAAGCAGCTAAATTATGCAAAGAGATCATGGGCGAAGATGTTCATGTATCCATTTCAAGCGAGATAGGTTCTATGGGTCTTATAGAACGTGAAAATGCTACTATACTCAATGCAGCTTTATATAAAGTGGCCGAATCCTTCACAGAAGGCTTTGCTAAGTCCCTTGCTGAAGAAGGCGTTACAAATGCACAGGTATATTTATCGCAGAATGACGGAACACTTATGACCATGGAATATGCACGCCGTTATCCTATCCTTACTATTGCCTGCGGCCCCACTAACTCTATCCGTGGTGCAAGCTATTTAAGCCAGCTTAAAAACGCTATCGTTATCGATGTAGGCGGCACAACAACTGACCTTGGTGTTATACACAACGGGTTCCCCAGAGAATCAGGCATTGCCGTTACTATAGGTGGTGTAAGAACAAACTTCCGTATGCCTGACGTAGTTTCTATCGGTCTTGGCGGTGGCTCCATCGTCCGCCAGAAAGATGACGGAACTGTTACTGTTGGTCCCGATTCCGTAGGATATCAGATAACAGAAAAAGCTTTATGCTTTGGCGGAGATGTTTGCACAGCTACAGATATCGCCGTTCGTCTCGGTATGACAGATATAGGCGATAAAGCTTTGGTTGCAGGCATTGATGAAGCTTTTGCTATGAAAGCTATGGACGCTATCCGCACTCTATGCGAAGATTCAATAGACGCCATGAAGGTATCATCCGATGATGTAGATGTTATCCTCGTTGGCGGCGGTTCTATAGTCCTTCCCGAAAACCTTGCAGGTGCAAAGAGTGTTACTAAACACGAGCACGGCGGAGTTGCAAACGCTATAGGTTCTGCCATCTCCAAAGTAAGCGGAACATACGAACAGTTAATAGACTATAACGAGATCCCCAGAGACGAAGCCCTTGCAAAAGCCCGTGCAGAAGCTGTTGAACTTGCTGTTGCCGCAGGTGCTATCAGAGAAACTGTTGAGATAATCGATGCAGAAGATGTACCCTTACAGTACTATCCCGGCAACACAGCCCGTGTAAAGATCAAAGCAGCCGGAGATCTTGCATAATAATGATTTTATATTTTTATTGTTAAAAGCGCATAAAAAACAGAAAGAGGCTTCTTGTTTTATAAACAGGAAGCTTCTTTCTGTCTGTAAGATTTAATGTAGCATAATAAAAAGGACATAACCTTTAAGATTATGCCCTTTTATCAATATGTACCTTTTATGTACCCTTTACCCTATCTGCAACCTCCACCATCGCAAACCCGAACTCTTCCAACACTGACAATGTTATCAGTGAGGGGTCGCCTTCACGGATTCTTAAGGTCCTTCTTATCTCTTTAGGTATAACTACTCTTCCCAGATCATCTATCCTTCTTACGATTCCTGTTGCCTTCATTTTGCATCCTCCTGTGACTGATTTTGTAATTCTATTATTTGTCGCGGTAGAATTATTATGCACAGGAAAATTTTGTAGTATAATATCAATTATATAAAAATAAAGCCTTATATCAGCTATTAACATGATATAAGGCTTTATATATTTAAATCTTTTAAAGTTTTATATGCTGACTTATATAGTTTTTGCGTCAGCCATCATAGCATATCCCTAAAACGTTTTATACTTTCAGGATATCTCTAAGCGGCAGCAAACGATCAGGGCAACAGATAGATATTAAAAAATGAACGTGGGCACTTGTTTATCTATGGGGTTGGTTTAAGCTACCGCTTATATGCATCATTAAATAATCATCAGGCATTCATGCTCTTTGAATTACCTTTGAGGGGCATTGTGGAGATAGTTGTAAGATCAGGGAAATCACCTGTTTCAAGTAAGTATCCCATCATAGCTTCCTCACGGGGCTGTGTCTGCTCAAATACATCAAGGAGAGTTCCGTCCTCGCCGTATGTACCCATGATCTTATCCCAGTTTTCGAAAGCTTTTTCTGCTGTAAGGTCACGATCGAAGTAACCTCTTGTTGCAGCAAAGAAAATACGACCTACACGGCCGCCGCCTGCTGTGATAGTTTCGCCAGTTGTAGGGCAGTCTTCATGAAGTAAAGGAGCAACTGCTGCTGCAACCTGGTCAGTACGAACGTTTGCTTCCATCCATTTACCAAGCTCGCTTCCGCCGATAAAGTCTGCAACCATTTTGCCATAAGCCCAAGGTAAAACCATGTTACATTTAATGTTGTGTGCCATACCTTCGGCTGCTGTCTGGCGAACCACACCAAAGATACTTGCTTTACATAAAGCGTAGTCTAATGTATATCCTTCAGGAAGAGCGATATATCCTGTACCGCCTGCTGAACCTGTAACAAGGATACGTCCGTAACCCTGCTCTTTCATATAAGGCCACACATACTCATTCATTTTAAGTGTAGCTCTTACGTGAACATCAAATACTCTGTCGATAGTTTTTGAAGAATCCTCCCAAGGAAGAGACATGGGGTATGTACCTGCAGCGTTGCTTACCGCGATATCTATCCTTCCCCACTCTTTGATAGCTGTATCTACCATCCTCTTGATAGTATCTTCTTCACCAACGTCACCTGTAACGATGATAGCATCTCCGCCTGAAGCTTTGATCTTTTCAACTACCTCATGGGCTGCATCGTTCTCCTTACGGCAGTTTACGATGATCTTAGCCCCTCTTGAGCCAAGTAATTCAGCATAAGCTCTGCCGATACCAAATGTTGCACCTGTAATTAAAGCAACTCGTCCGTCAAATCTTAACATTTTAAACTCCTCCATTCTTTGTCATTATGTAATATTGTTTGTATGTTGTGTAGCAAATAAAATATTATCGATTTTCCGGACAATTCAATATAATATATTAGCTAAACATATAACAAACTGGCTTTGTTGGAGTAGCTTTATATTAAAAAGAGATATGTATATATGCTATACATATCTCTTTTTTATCATGTATTATCGCTTCTGTATGTTTGTGGTGTTACCCCCAAAACTTCTTTAAACTGTTTTATAAAATAGCTCTGAGTACAGTATCCAAGCTTATGTGAAATATCTGTGCAAGAAAACGATGTATATTTAAGGAAAAAGCAAGCCCTTTCCATCTTCCTTCTTTTGATAAACTCCTTCATAGACATACCCGTCTCGTCTTTAAATCTATGTCTCAGGGCCGAAAGAGAATAAGTGCAGTGCTTTGCAAGCTCTTCAAAATCTATTTCAGTATAAATATGCTCCTATATATAAAATACCGCCCTTGATATCAACGCAGAATATTTACGCTCATTCCTCATTCTGTTTACAAGCTCTGTAAAGTCATATAACGCTCTGCCCATGGCAGCCGTATATCCTGATGGAGTTGTATATTTCCCTATATCAGCCGTATACTTTTTCAAAACCATCATTGTCTCCGTAAAGCCTGCCCCTGACACGACCGAATGAGAATAGTAAATTGCTAACATATGTATATAACTTATCTTGCTGAATTCCAGATCTGCAGACATTATCTCCATTGCATATATATAGTTTTTATCATGAAAAACTTCTTTTACACCTGAAATATCGCCTTCCCTTATGAGGCTTATAACATTCAGAAGATTTTCATGCATCTTTGTTTCGTCATACCAGCTGATATCATTCATAAATGATACCATTATCTTTCCCGTGTTTTTATCCGAAACTACCGTATCTATATGTCTTTCTTCCTCGTAAATAAATCCGCACAGATGCTTTCCTATTCGCATAAAAACATTACTGGTATATTCCGGTATATCATTATAAGCAAAATCCGCATTGTTGCCGAAAAGTACAGGGCCCAATAATATTATATCGCTTTCAAGCATTATCCTTATCCAGCCGAAATTGTTTTCATCTGTAAAGAAAACCAGCTTCTTTTCTTTGTCAAAATCCATCACCTCTTTACTGTCACCAAGGTACAAAAAAGTAAGTCTTTCTCCAAAATCAGCAAATAGCTTTTTTAACAGGCCGTCATAAGTAAAAACACCTATCGGGATCTTAAACGAATTATATATCCTTTCAAAAACCTTTATATAATATCCGTAATTAACCACGCCAATCCCTCACTTGACATTTATGTTATATATTTAACAGCTTTGTTATATTGTTTTCAATCATATTTTAATAAACTTATATTGTAAATATTATACCAAACCTTTTTAATGGCGGAGATATCCATCTCTGAACATCGCTCTTAACCTTTGTGTTAAAGGGAACATAATAAAACACTCGCGTTCATTTCAAGAAAGAAAGACCTGCAGGCAAAGCAGGTCTTTCTTTCTATACATTAAAACATTGTTTACTTTAACTTGCAGATAACGATAGTTTTATGCCTCTGCCTTCTTTGCTCTGGGGCCACATTCCGTAAGGATAAGGCTGGCTACTATAGATATTATACAAAGCACCTGGAAGATCATAAGAGTATGACCATAGCCTGAAGTTATTATCATAGAAGAAGCTATGAAGCTTGCTACTATATTTAAAAGCTGAGGTATACCGTTTACTACCGCAACAGCAGGTGCAACTGTACTGGGATCGAAAGGAACGATCTCTTCTCTGTAATACTGGCTCATAGCGGGCATCTTTAAGTAGAAAGCTACGTTAACAAGGGCATACATAACAAGAACTATACCTGCACTTCCGAAGAAGATAACACCCACACCTGAAGCAAGTGAAAGTATACAAGCTATAAGTACATATATCTTTCTTCTGCCTGTTTTGGCTACAAGGGCACCACCGATAAGAGAGCCTGCCATACCTGCAAACATACCAACACCGCTTATGCTTGCAGCTGATTCAGCTGTCATGCCGGCTTCAAGAGTAAGATATGTAGGAAGATATGTCTGGAAAAGGCTGCTTGCTGCCATAGGGAATAATGTTGCTATTGTTAAAAGGATAAAGTTCTTACGTTTAAGAACACGTGCAAGTGCAAATTCGGGTTTAGGGATCTGGCCGGCTTTGATAGCTTCTTTTCTCTGTTTAAGTCCTTCTTCAACACCGGGAGGGTAAATGATGAACACAAAGCATAATATACAGTAGATCGCAAGGATAGCTGTAAATACAAGGTATGTGTTCCTCCATGTTCCTACTATGCCCATGATAGGTGCCATTACCATATATGCAAGGGCTCCGCCTATGGATGCGGATATAAGCTTAACGGTATTGAATGTTGCAAACTGTGCGCCGGGGAACCATATAGTACCAAGGGCGCTTGTGATACTTGTGTTTAAGCCGTAGCCTACCGCAAAAACTATACGTCCAAGCATAAATATCACAAAATTAGGTGCAAAAGCTGTAATGATAGTTCCTACTACCTCCAGTAAAATGGATATATTAAATCCTCTTACATACCCAAGTGCACTGGATAAACTTCCGCCAAAAAACATAAATAATCCTGAAACTATAGTAATGATACTGATAACGAAAGCTGATGCACTGGCAGGGATACCTACCTCGGCCATGATGTCAACAAGAACTACTGCACAACCTAAGAAAGGGAACATTGCAAGTCCGTTATTGAGTATCATAAGTATAAATATAATGCTTTTTCTTGCTTTTAAATCTTCGCTCATATTTCTTCTCCTTTCTGCTGAATTATTCTCAAATTGTCATATCTGTAGTGTCTCTATAAATGTTTTTTAATCGATAATTGCCATTTTATCAGCTATGGATATTTACTCCACCATCTACCGAAAGGCTCTGGCCTGTTATCCACTGGCTTTCATCACTTGCGAGGAATACAGCAACGGGCGATATATCCTCGTAAGGGTCTCCGGGGCGTTTAAGGCTGTTATTACTAAGGCTTGCTATAACATATTTCCTTGTTGTTTCATCAAGTTCGTCAAGGGTATCTTTAACATGGTCTGTAATAGCTGCGGGACATAAAACATTTACTCTTATTCCTAAGGGTCCCCATTCTCTCGCCGCTACTCTTGAAAGACCTCTGATAGCCTCTTTACATGAAGCATAAGCCGCATATCCTTCCATACCTCTTATGCCAACTCCGGAACCAAAATTGATGATAGAAGACTTCTTATCCTTAAGGTAAGGGAAGCAAAGCTTCATAAGGCGCCATGTTGCATAGAATCCGCCTTTCATTACAGAATCAAGATATTCCTCTGTATGGTCAAGGAAGGGGTGAGGCGGTTTTATTGAAATAGCGTTGTTAGCAAGTATATCTATCGTTCCAAAGCGTTCAACAACGTCATCAACAAAACCTTTTATATCTTCATAGGAGCAAAGGTCGATAGCTTTTGAAAAAACTTCCGCTCCTGCCTGTCTGCACATTTCGGCAGTTTTTTCAAGCTTATCCGCAGTACGGGCACAGATAGCTACCTTTGCGCCTTCTTCGGCAAAGCGCAATGCTATGTATTTTCCAAGTCCCTGGCTGCAGCCTGTGATAATGGCAACTTTACCTTCAAGTTTTTTCATATTATTACCCCCAATAGCTTCACTTTAAAACTCTTCCATAATAGTTCTCCCCATGCTTAAACTGCACAGGGAGAACCAATTCCTCTTTATAAGATTTTTGCTGTATCAGCGTTTAAGCTTATTTTTTGTAGTCTTCGTAAGCAGGATCATCGGGAGCAGGCTCATCGATACCAGGGCCTGTAAGAGGAAGTTTAACTACTTCTTCACAGCCAAGCCATGATGTTTTAGGGTTATCTTTGATAACGTGTGTTACACCGCCAACGCTAACGCCTTCAGGAGCGAAGAGGTCAACGGGGTCTGTCTCGAGGTGACCGAATTTGATGTTGCATGTGCCGCCTGCAGCCATGTAGAAGATCTTGTTATCGGGATGATATGTTGAACCAAGTTTAACGATACTTCTTGCTGTATATCCACGATGGTCTACGTTAGGAACTTCACGAAGTCCAAGTGTGTCACGAGCCATCATGTTAAGAACTGCCTGTGCTTTAGCGTCAGCAACTTTAGCTTCAGAAGCCATCTGAGGTTTAACAGGTTTGCATGATGTAAATTCAGCATCTACTAAAACAGTTCCACGTCTTTCACATGTGAATTTGAAAGAGTCTCCCCATTTTTTAGCAACGATGTTACCAAGTTTTTTGTTGCAGCCTTTGTTTCCGCCCATAGCAAGGATCATTTCTGCACCAGCTGTCTTGTCGCCATCGATACCGTCAACGTACTCAACTGCACATAAGTTACCTTTAACGATAGTTCCGTCTTCGCCTACATATTTACAAGCCGGAAGAAGAGCACAGCCTCTGTACTGGTTACGGCGTCCATCAGCGAAACCTGCGCAATCTGTATCCCAGTAAACGAACATTACGAAGGGAGGGATGTCACGGTCGGGCTCTAAAGGAGCGGGAAGCCATTTAGCGATCGCCTCATATGTAGACTCGAAAATAGCTACGTAGCTTTCTGTCTCCATGAAGTTACCTTCATACTCCATTGACATTTTTCCTGCTCTTGTACCATAAACGTTCATGTAGCCTGCAGGGTTGAAATAAGTACCAAAAGGGGTACCGTTAGCGTTTTCGCAAGGATGATTTGTTCCCATAATAAATTGCCTCCTTTTTATTGTTTTTGTTTGGGTTACACCTAAATGATAGCCCATGTATACTTTTTAATACAATTTACAAATGCTACTTATTTTCAGCTTTTTTGTCTATGTTTTTATAGCCTACATTTTTGTATATCACAACCCTATCCAAGGCTATATTTTTGGAGTTTTTTAAATTAAGGCTTTAAAAAGCCATTTCTATACTATAAAATTGATATATCAAATACTTTTTACACTACAAAAATGTATAGCAGGTATACACCATTATTTTTCATATTTCAGTTTCTATCATTACCCGGTAAGGAGGTCAGACATGTTGTTACCTTTTGAACTTGTATACTATTACCTATCAAAAAACTGGACGGTAAAAGTTTTTCCCGAAATGAAAGATTATACTTCAGATGAATTAATAAAATGCAACTTACTTGATAACCTTCCCATAAGGCTGCTTCCCGAAAACAATGAATACAGAGACCTGTCTTTGCCGATGCTGTTCAGCTCCGATATACTTCCTATACAAGGCAAGACAGTTATCGCTGATGTATCTATGCTTTCTTATAAGCCAAGCCCCAATGACAACGGCTGCATTATATGCTTCGGCGGTGAACCTCCCGAATACTTTAAAAATGGTAAATATGACCTGATGATAATTGAAGGGGATGCCCATCCATCAGATGTACTTAACTGTGTTATGCAATGCTTCACAGATTATCTGCAATGGGAAAATACCGTAAGAAGCCTTCTGGATGGCTCCGGCTCTTTACAGGATATCCTTAATGTCAGCTGCACATATTTCGGCAACAGACTTGATGTTACAGATACATCATTCAGTCTCCTGGCGGCATCGCAAAACGGAAAACCAGCTGACTCCAAATCACGTCCCGATAAATATAAATACGGTAACAAATCCCTGACCCGTATTTCCAAATATAGAAACGACCTTATAAACATGCATCAGATCAGAATACCCTTTTTCTGGTTTGACGATATGGCTCCGGCAGGTCCCAACAGCTTCCCTACTATATGCGTGAATCTTTTCGACAGCAACATCTTTCTGGCAAGTATTACTTCCGTGCCTACCAACAGGCCCTTCCAGCGCCACGATCTTAAAATGATAGCTCGCCTCGCTCCTTATGTTCAGGAATGTATCCTCCGCCAGCAAGAGGATATGGGAAACAGCTATATAACATTGCTACGTGATACTCTCAATAACATAGTTATAGGTAAAACCCCTGACAGCGAATCCCTCAATTATCTGACAGGTGCTGTAGGCTTCAAATCTTACGATATATATACATGTGCAGTAATAGACCTGCCGCCCGAAACAAATGTTGAATACAAAAAATATGTTAAAAAACAGATACTATCTCTGCTGCCGTCTTTTATCGTATTCTCTCACCTTGGAAAGCTCATTATCGTAACAAATCAGTCTCTTTCGGATAAAAGCGATGTTTTTGATATACTGTATTCTCTGATAAAAGATATGCAGCTTTTTGTAGGCGTAAGCAACCCCTTCAACGACCTTGCAAAGCTAAAGGATTACTATCTGGAGGCTTCCGTAGCGCTTGAGCTTTCTCTTCAGTGCCCCGAAAGACCGCACATCGCCTTCTTTTCCGAGCATCAGGACAAATATATACTTTCACATTGCTCAGGAGACCTTCCGCCTCACCTATTTTTCCCCGATGGCCTCAACAGGCTCATCGAATACGACAAGACCGCACAGGTAAGCTATATAGATACACTGCGAAAATTCCTTGACTGCGACAGGAACTCTTCCGAAGCCGCACGCGAATTATATATAAGCAGGAATACCCTCCTTGCCCGCCTTGACAGGATAGATTCTATACTGAAGCTTAATATGGATGACCCTGAGGTCCGCTTTCATCTAAGCCTCTGCCTAAGGATGATGAAAAATATGTATTAAAATAAAAAGGCAATTGGTTTAAATTAAAGCCAATTGCCTTTTACTTCATTATGTTTTATATGTACTGCCTAACCTTTATTTACCCTCCCTGCAACCTCCGCCATCGCAACCCAAAATTCGTCAAAAACTGACAATGTTGTCAGTGAGGGGTCAGATTCCCTGATTCTTAAAGTCCTCCTTATCTCTTTCGGTATAACAATTCTTCCCAGATCATCTATACGCCTTACAATTCCTGTTGCTTTCATTTTGCATCCTCCTGTGACTGATTTTGTAATTCTATTATCTGCCCTTGAAGGATTATTATGCACAGGAAAAATTTGAAAAGTCATATCTTAAATCATACTTCACGAAAGCAACAATAAGCTCAAATACATATCATGGCAAATACACTCAAAGGCCATATACCGACTCTATTTCGATATATGGCCTTATCATTTTCAGTAAAGATCTTTTTTAATATTTACACCTTACAACTATCCTGCCCTGTCCGCTTAGGTTACAGGTAAAAAGTGTAAGGGGATATTCTTTTGTATCAAGCTTATCAATATCTGTTTTATCAAGCATCTCCATTTCAGCTACCATGAAGATATGCTCATTGCCGCCTATATCTGTAAATGTTAGCTCCACCCCCTCGCTGATGCTTTCAAGGGATTTGAAATGACTTTTATAGTTGTGGCCCATTATTATAAGATCTGCAGTATCTACACTCCCCGAATATCTGCAAGGTGCAATTTTAAGCATATCATAACTCCAGCTATCAAGTACGGGTAGCCTCATATCAAGCGAAGCTATTTCTATGCTTCCAAGCAGAGAATATCCGCCAAGCTCCATCTTTTCATCTTCTTCTATTTTATGCGGATAAACATATCTCATCTCCTCCGCAAAGCTTTCATAAAGACTGTGCGAGGTTTCGCCTGCAATTCTGTCCTGTTCAGCATTAAAGAAATTCATTCCCAACGCCGCCATAATAAGAGCTATACCAAAGGCAATAAGCACTATGCCCCTTTTTCTTTTATTCACTCTCATCACGTTCTTTCCTTGCTATATCTGCTATACCAAGCATTATAAACACAGCTCCTGCTGCCGCTAAAACCCATACCGGCCATTTAAGGGTACCCGTCTGAGGAATTATGGGTTTATCGGTCTGTGCCGGAGATGACGGGTCTTCCGGTGTATCAGGTACATCCGGATTTTCGGGGGTTGGTGTAACTCCGGGAATTACTGGTGTGTCAGGTCCGTCAGGCACAGAAGGTTTATCAGGACCAACAGGTTTTGAAGGACCTTCGGGCATTGTTCCCCCGCCTTCATCACCAACCTTGGGGAAAGACTTTATATCATAAATATAAGCATTTCCTATTTTTGTGGGCACAAAGCATAAAAACGGATCAAATATGCTTTCTTCTCCCTCAGCACAAACCACAAGATATACACCCTTTTCCAAGGATACAAATTCAGCCCTGCCCTTGCTATCAGTATACTTTTCTTCTCCGTCTATATCTTTTCCTTTTACATAGTCCGAAAGGATATCGCTGTTTTTGGGATTATCTGTTTCCTCCATTATTTCGCCGAAGGAAAGGCCTGCGGATTTAAATCCGGCCATAACCTTTTCTTCGTCAGCAACCCTGTATAAAACTACGCCTAAGCCTTTAAGCGCCCTGTCGCTTTCATCGGTAACTGTTACAGTAAGCTTTCCTTTTTTGCTATCAGCCATAACAGGCACAGCTATTATCATACACAAACACATAATAAGAAGGCATATTACTTTTTCAGCGTTTTTCATTTCTATCACCGTTCTTTTCCTGCATTCTTCTGTAATGCTCTTTTCTTTTAAATCGTTTTTCTTCTCTTTCTCTTTTTTTGCGGCTTTTTTCCGAGTTATATGAAGCCATACATATGACAGCTGCTACAAGCACTATAAGCACAGCACCCGCCGTAAGATAAATAGGCGATACCTCTTTCACTTCTCCTCCAAGACTTATAGCAGATACTTCCCTTACCTCTTTATCTATCCTTGTTCCTCTTACAAGCAGTCGATGGCTATTTATCCCATAAGGTGTGCAGGTAACAAGGGTAACAAGGTCCATATCCTTTATTATACCTAAAGCCGATGTATCCTCAGGCTCCACAACAATTATCTGGTCGATCATATATTCAAGCTCTTCGCCTAATATATGCAGTGTAAACCTGTCGCCAAGCTTAAGCTTATCCATATTTGTAAGAAGCTCTGCCGTAGGCAGTCCTCTGTGGCCTGAAAGCACGCTGTGGGTACTTTTGCCTCCTACAGGCAGGCTTGTCCATTCCAGATGGCCTATGGACTCCTTAAGTGTATCGTCCTCTGTGCCATGGGCTATGGGTAACTCACAGCCAATAGCAGGTATTTCAATATAGCCCATTATCCCTGTTCCGAAAGGATCAAGCACCTCATCATAGCTTTTTGCATCATCCGTAACAATAACGCCTGACAGCACATCGTTATAATAAACAGCTTCTTCTTTTACCTTTTCGTATTTCTCCTTGTTAAGGCTGCTCGCGCTGTCAGAATAATCCCTTATTACTCTTGACTGATGCAGAGAGTTCCAGTAGTTTGAAACAGTCGGATACAAAAGCAAGGACAGGCCTACAATAAACATTATCACAAGAAGTATGGTAGTTTTTTTCCCTTTCATACTGCAGTCCTCTCCTTACCGCTGCGGCGGCAGGGGCAAATGCCCCTCGCCACAGCAGAAAAAATCATTTATCAGTTATTTTCTTCTGTTTTCTTTTTTGTTAAAAGTACAACTGCCGCGCCAAGAACGAGCACACCGCCGGCTACGTAGAAGATAGTTGTACCGATACCGCCTGTTTCAGGAAGGGCGATACCTTTTTTGTTCTCAACCATAACATATAAAAGATCGCTTCCGTCCTGAAGGTCTGTACCGTAGTTTACAAGACCTGTGTTTGATGTTTTAAGGTCAAGGATAGTAGCAACAACATCACCCTGTAATTTGCTGTAGCCTGCAGGAGGGTCTACCTCGATGATATGATATGTTCCTGCATCAATACCGTCAATAAGTATCTTTCCGTCTGCACCTGATGTAAATACTGTTGCTTCTGATGTGTTATCTGTCCATGATAAGTAGTATTCTCCATCTACATCCTCAGGGAAGTTTTCTACGGGTTCATCACTGTCCTCATTTATAACAACAAGATAATCTTCTGTAAAATCAAGCTCTGTTGTGTTTTTGATAATAAATTTAGCATCTGCTAAAGGAAGTTTGTTGCCTGTTCCGTCTTCAAGGGCAAATTTGTAAACAGGAAGTGTATATGTATATGTTTTTGTTGTATCTGACGCTGTTTTGCCGTTGCCGAACATAAGTGTAGCTGTGTTATAATGTCCACCTGTTGCACTGTAGCCTGTGCCTGTTCCGGGAGCTATAGTTGCTTTATATTCAATAGTGATAATGTCGTTTGTTTTAAGTATATCAAGAGCAGCGTCGTTAAATATGATCTCAAAGCCGGCTGCATTTGTTACCATACCATAGTACTCACCCTCGCCATCGCTGTCGCTTACATAGCTTCCGCCATCTTCAACAGAAAGGTCCATGAGCCAGTCTGCTGTACCGTCATCGTTAGTGTCTCTGTATAAAGCTACTTTAATGCTGTCCTCATCAAGGATGAGATGTCCGTTATCAAGTGTATCTCTTACTGTGTATCCATCGGGAGCCTCTTCTGCGATGATCTCGATCCTATACTCAAGTACCTCTCCGATGAAGCCGTCATTTGCTTTTTCCCATACTCTCTTTTCTTTAGCATATTTGCTGATCATAGGGATATAGTTTTTATCTTTGATAACTGCCTCTGTGTCGGTGTTTCCAAGCATGCTGAGGGCTGCTGTATCGGCATCTGAAAATACAAGATAGTATCCAAGGTCAAGTCCATCAAAAACCACCGTTGTTGAATCTGCTTCCCTTGAAGCCTCTGCCGCAATGTTATGTTCTTTTGCAAAATTTTTAGCCTTTAAGGCAAACTCTGCCGCATTTGCATCTGATAAAACACCGGGAGAAATATGGCCTAACGTATCTACAATAAGGAATAATGAATTATTTGCATTATCCCTGGCTGTGCTGATAAATGGATGCCATTTACTGCCTAAATCGATCTCATAAACGTATGAATCGTCTGCACTGCCTGTACCGTTTTCTCTATAGTCAAGGTCAAGTAATTTATAAGCGTAATAGTTAACTCCCTTTGTTGCATCTCGCACCGTTATTTTTCCTTCGCCTGCGGCAAATGCATTAACACTCATTGCCGCCATTATCATGATAACCGATAATAAAACCGAAAATAATTTTTTCATCTTTAGTCCTCTCTTTCTGCTGATTTTTATTTTAAACATATCTGTATGGTTAAACAGGACCTGCCCCCTTCCTTCGGGACAGTTCTATGTAAATGAGCATGCTTATCATCATCAGGCTTAAACCGATGCTCCTAATTATCCACACATTTCCACCCGTTGCGGGAAGTGGCTCGGCACTACGGTTTGTTACCTGTATGTTATAGGCCGTACTGCTCATAGTTACATTTGCGTGTTCCTCAACAACTACATTACCTCCGTCATATATAACAAAGTACGCCGGCTCGCTGAAGCCGATATGTCCGCCGGGAGGTTTTACCTCCGTAAGCTTATATCTTACCTCGTACCTTAAGTTATCGAACACAAGCGTTCCGCCATCTGTCGTTTCGCCGGTCTTTGCGATACCTTTTTCGTTGCCGTTTTCATCTACCTCAACAAGCCTGAACTGAGCACCGCCTAAGGGTATTTTTCCGCTCATATCAGTTTTATTTATATAGATGAGCGGGCGTTTAGGGGTGTTTTCAACAACTAAGGTTATATTGCCTCCGCTGTCGTAAACAGGCGGTTCATAACTGTTTATCCAGTTGGCAAAGGTATAATCAGGGCGGCAAAGCTCATCGCCTATCCTTGTTTCGCGTATCGTCCACTCAACAAGTCTTCCGTTGGCATAAACGGGAAGTCCCGTCCAGCTGAAGGTATATCCGTTTGTTGATGTAAGTATTGCTGTGGTGTTCTGTCCGGTTGGCAGAAGCTCTGAAGCAAAGTTTGTGCTGCCGTTAGCTAAAAGATCAACATAAACATTTGCCCTTTCGTTACCATTCCATTCCTTCTTTGCCGTCACGTTTATGGAATGAGATCCGTTTTCCACAACAAGCAGACCATCGTGGTATTCGCAGAAAGCTTCTGCGCCATTTTTGATGCCTACTGTATCTCCGCCTTCATCAACATAACCTATAACTATCTCGCCAACCTGTATGTAGCCCTCAGGGGATTTTACCTCCCTTATGATTATATCGCCTTTATCATAGCTGAAGCCAACTGAGGATATATTAAGGTATCCGTGGCCTGCAAGAGTATCAAACTCACCCGTTCCGTCCATATTGTAAACATAGGTGCCTGTTGACGTATCATAATCGAAAGTCATACGCTCCCCTGCCTGGTAGAGCGCAAATTCCGCACCCGTAAGCGGCTCGTTGGTTATGGCATCCTCTTTCTTTATCATCAGAGAGCCTGCAGGGTAATAAATGTTATTGAAGCCTGCCGCAAGCTTGGATAAATCCAACGCCCTGTTTACGCCCTTTATTTTAAATGATGATCCGCTTCCTGCTGTCTGGGTATTTATTCCCTCAGGGTCACTTATCTTCCATTCCGAATAAAGCAAGAGGTCATTGGGCTTGGAAGGATACTCCGTTATTGTCCATTCTTCTTTATGTCCTACGTCCCTTATCTGCCACTGATATGTTTCGGTATCGGGGTCATAGCTTTTTGCGTTATTAAGGTCAAGTGTATGTGTTATCGTTCCGTTTGTAGCTACCATAAGGAAGCCGTCCTTGGCTTTTTTAACGGATTCCTCATTGCCCGAAAACTGTTTTGAAATATCCACTATGCCTACCTTTCTTACAAGGGCACCGTCCACGTGCCAGTTATCGTAGGCTGTAGTATCCGGTACCTCCGATGCAATACGGAAGGCATACCAGCGTATCTCGTATTCATCGCTTGACAGGTCTTCACTTTTTACGGTGGCTATATTGCCATCTATATCCGTATAGGTAAGCTGTCCTGCATCGGCATATGGCCTCAGCATTTCAAACATATCCTCATCCCTGGGGAATTCTGCAAGCCATATACCTCCCGCGTTACCGTAAAGTGCTCTTACCCTTTCGTTAAGCTCAACAGATGAAGATATTTCATTATCAACAGGGATGGCAATAGTCTTGTTTATCACTGCCTTTGTAAGTGATGTATCAAACCCGCCGGCATAGGTGGTAAATACCACGCCCGTATACTGACCGGGCGCACCTGTTATAACAGTACCATCGGCATTGAATGCCTCTCCGTTATATTTGATAAAGAAGTTTACGTTGTTTATCATATTGTAGGACCATACACCGGTAAGCGTTACCTGGCCGCCTAAAGAATAATCCACTATCTCCTCCCAGCTAAGCCTTGTATTAGGGTAAATTATGGTGTCGGTATCTCCTACCTGCCAGCCTTCAAAATGCACCGTTCCGTAGCGGCTGCTCATACCAGCGAAGCTTCCGGTCACGTTCCTGTCCGTAACGTCACGGATAACTGCGCTGCTGCCCTGTGCTACAGGTTGTGTAGTGGAGCCGTTAACGGTAGGCGTAGCCTCCGTAAGGGTAAGTGTACCACGCGAGAAGTTTACGTTATAAACGATATTTAAGGAGCGGAAGGCTGTAAATACAATATCCTCCCTTATGGTCACCCTTTCTCCGGGAGAATAGCTCAGTCCGTCATTTCCTGACCAGCTATAGCCCGTGTCAAGGCTTGGAAGTGTTATGGTCTTACCCGAAAGCACCTGAACGCTGTTTTCTGTATCATTTACTATATAAGTAACGGTATAGAATTTTCCCGCGGTGAAGGTCATATCCTTCATAATGTTATATACTGTATCTCCGGGATAATACTCGTTTCCGTCCTCGTCTATCCATTTATCAAAATCACCGTTAAAACCGGGAAGAGTATAGCTTGTAAATCCGCCCTCACGTGTTTCCTCTTTCACAACTTTGCCGTTCTCTATAAATGTAACAGTTGCCTCTTTAGTTGATGCTGTGAATGTAACAGGGCCGTTATTTACTGTCTGGTTTCCGCTGACTTCTTTATTATTTGCCCCGCCGTTATCGCTTCTTGTCCAGTTATACTCATCATCAAGGGCTACGACCGAGCTTGTTGGCATCATTACCGACCTGTTAAGGCTTGGATCAGTCTCATATACATAGTTAACGGTCGTATAGCTTATGGCGTTGGATGGATCTGTGCCTGATGTTCCCGAGCGGTAAAGACGTATGTAGATGGCACTTGAACTGCTCGAACGTCCCATCCTGTAACCGTCGTTATAGCTTGTGGAATTGCTGTAGGAACCGTTCTGGCTGGTAGCATATCTTACCCTGAAGGCTGCCGATGAACCATAGGAAGGCTCTATTGCATCGTTAAGGGCATCTATAAGATTTGCACGGCTTATATATCTGTAGCTACCGCTCGTAACAAAGTTTGCCACAGTTATACACTGCCAGCTTCCGTCAACATAGGCCATTATGTTGAGTGCTCTTGTGCCTGTTGAAGGCGTAACAGCCGCAAGGGCTATGCCGCTGTCACCCGTAATATCGTTAAGCACTACAGGCGTGTCCTCCGACATAAGACTTACGCCTGTAACAGAAGATGTATCCGCCACAAGCAGGCTTTCGTTAAGCACAAGGGGCGAAGCCATGCTGTTATCAGCTGAAGCTGTTACTGTCTGCTCCTCAGTCCGGCTTTGCGTATCCGTGCTTTCGCTTACGGATGCCGTGCTCGTCTTTGTTACCTTCGGTATGCTCTCATCAGCAAGTAATGTCTCAAGGCTCTTATCCTCGCTTGATGCCACCTTGTCGATAAGGGAATTGATGTCATTATCCTCGAGGTTTAGCAGATAGCACTGCTCATTATGCGAGTGGGCAGTTTTTCCGCACACAAGCACCTTGTCAAGATAACATTCAGCCGAGTGGATATGCTCGGTCTTTCCGCACCGCACCTGCTGTTCCATAGCGAGGGCATCAGCTACCGATGAATCAATACCAAAGACAGACATACAAAAAAGCACAAACGCCATAAAAAATATCATATATGGTTTTTTTCTGTGTCTTCGTGATCTTCTCATTTTCTGTTTTCTTTCTTATATCTATATAGCAAAAATAACTTTGCCTATTATCCTTTCCTGCGGAACTGTGCCTATCTCCTTAAGTCGGCTGTCCATGGACACCGTCCTGTTATCACCCATCACAAAAAAATGGCCGGGTATAACATAATAAGGAAAATCTATATTGCACTGTCCTATAGACAGGTCTGATACATAGCTTTCTGTAAGCTCCTCACCGTTTACGGCGACTTTACCGTTTTTTTCAATTATTATCTGGTTATCTCCTTCGCAGATAACACGCCTTATTATTACCTGGTTGTTATAATAAAAAGCAACCATATCCCCCTGCTTCACATTATCTGTCTGAAGCACAGCAAGGAGCTGCCCGTCGGATAATGCAGGTTCCATGGCATCGCCGTAATATCTTACTATCGTCACCACGTGGGTAAACAGATTCATAAATAAAACAGCCGAAACCATTATCACCACAAGAAGGGCAGCTATGGTCTTTTTGTATTCACTGTGTTTAGTTTTTTTACTGTCTGCTTTCATAATTTCAAAGCCTCATTTACTGCTAAAAAAATATACCTAATTATATATTTCACCATTTTATATTTTACCACAATAAACCACTAAAATCTAACATGACATGGTTTTTCTACATTTAGGATATAAGGTTTTTGCCCATGTGAAATTGTTAACAAAAACAAATGTAAGCTTACATATTTTTTGTGCATTGTGTGTTCTCCCCCACCTAACTATTTCACAGTTTACAAAATCGGTTGTACAATTTTCTCGTATTATGCTTAACTATTCACAATCAGTGTAATAATCTTTGTAAATATTTATATCTACATCCTCATCTAATACCTACATCACTGCCTTTACATAAGTAAATATCCTATTATTTAAACAAACATAGTGATTTAATACTTATGCCCCCTGTATCAAATCAGACTTTATCCTTATAACTCAAGGTACTAAGTTCAACTGAGACAGGATGCAGAAAACTTTTTTCTATTTACATATAAATTTAAATGTGCGTTTGTTAAACTTACCCGTTACAAACAATATTTAAGGCCAGACTTGCCACAATAAGTTTCTCGCTTCTTTTGCCCAGTCTAACCTTTAAAATCTTACGTGAATAAGCCGCGACTCCCCTCATCTCCACTCTTCTTATTCACGTCTAGGTACAGCTTGGACGTAAGACGATTAAAACTCATATCTCCCTTCTCCAACAGCATTATTATTTACGAACAATTGAGCCAATCCACAAGATATGCTATAATCATATAGAAATATAAAATAATTTTTGCTGTGTACGTGAAATAAGCGAGGACTACAAACAGGTATGGAAAGAATAGATAAAATAATATCCGAACAGACCCATTACACAAGAAGAGAAATTAAAAAGCTTATTTCTCAAAAATTGGTGTATGTAAACGGAGAACAGGTAAAAAAGCCCGAATGCAAATACGATAAAACCAATATACTTTTAAAAATAAACGGAAAAGATATAGAAATAAAAAAACATGTGTATTTGCTGTTGAATAAACCAAAAGATTATATATCAAGCACAGAAACGAAATCTCAGAAAACAGTATTGGACCTTGTCCCCGAAAAATATAAAAACAGAAACTTATTCCCGGCAGGGCGCCTTGATAAAGACACAACTGGTCTTGTACTGATAACTGATGACGGAGAATTTGCACACAACATTTTATCGCCAAGAAAACATGTAAAAAAAGAATATGAAGTAGTCATCGATATTCCTGTAACATCAGCCATGGTACAAGGGTTTAAAGACGGTGTAAATTTAAATGACGGTGAATGTAAATCTGCCTGTCTGGAAATAACAGGAGAGTATTCCGCAAAAGTGACTATTACTGAAGGAAGATATCATCAGATAAAAAGAATGTTTGGCTGCTTTGGTGCTAAAGTTGTGGAGCTGAACAGGATCTGTATGGGTAATTTATATTTACCGGAAGAACTGGCGCTTGGAGAAGTAAAAGAAGCAACTGAAGATGAATTACAAAAAATACAGGAAAGAAGTGTAGTCCTGCCTTAAGTGCAGATATATGTTACACTTTTGGGACTAAACAGCCGCGTCTTTAAGACACGGCTGTTTTTTAGTTTTCTTTATCGTTTTCTTTTGATGGAAGTACAAGCGGCCAAAAATTCTCCCTTAAAGCTGCCTTTTTAAACTTCCGACCCGCTGTATTATACCTCAATACACAACAATCTCAACCTTAGTTCTTTCTTCGATATTGTCTTTATACGCCTCTGAGTATAGGCTTTATATAATATATATCGTCCAAAAGTATCCTTCTATTCCCTATAATAACTATTTCTCTCTAGACAAAAGTTGTTTGACTACCCATAGTTGGAAGAATATCGAGAAGTGTTTATAAGGATCAAATCCCAATTATCGCATAGATATTAAACGAAACCATCTCCCTCCGTCAATATTCCGTTAGAAGATTTTCTATGTCCCAAATCATCACAAAGTATAAAAGTAAGACCTAATATCATTTACATATAAAAAGGCACACACCCGTACTCAAAGGTATGCGCCTTTTTATAAATTGGAAAAGGAAAATCTAAATTTATTGCTTACAGAATTCATCTATTACGCTGTTTAACGGTCCATTCTGGATTATAGGGTAGCGTATACCATTTTTATAAAGCCATTCAAGGCCTTCTATCACCATCGGTATATGATGAGGTTTAAGGCATAACACCATTTCTTCATCCGGTATACCGCCGAAACGTCTTTCTCCATAGCAAGGTATAGTCGCTCCTGGTTTTCCTGTAGACAGAGTTCTTCCCCATGCATCTGAACATGTGCTTTCTCCTACTACAGAGCAATCTACCCTTTCAAAACTTTTATGCTGAAGTCCGTTTATCATAAGTATTATCTGTCCAGGGGTACCATAAAACAGGCACACATCAGGCTCATCGATAACACCCTTCGAAAGAGGAGCCACAACTGCTGCTTCATACTTATTAGGAGCAGTGCACATAGTTTTCTGATGTGCAAGAGTAGCTTCTTCATTTTCAAACCATACTCCTACAAGGTTCTTTGCCGATTCCATAACTGACTTAGGCACAAAGCCAAGCACACCGGCACACTGAGCAACAGCTAAATTTTCTACAGTAAAGCCAATAGCAAAGTTTAACCTTGCTGCCTGTCCAATAAACTGGCAGGCATAATATTTTTTATCTGTTTTATATCTTCTTATTTTAGGGAAGTTATCAAGTTCTTCTTTGTTTTCCAGGACCTTAAGTCCTACAGGAGATGCTTTAAGCTTTACGAGTCTGTTTATATCATTTATAAGTCCTTCCCAGTTATACTTACCATCCATACTTCATCCCCCTTATTTTTTTGTAAGATCTATCTCTTTATTAAGTATCTTCATAGCTATATCAAACAGCTCTTCATTGTGATTATCAAGCACAACATCCTCTATTTCAGGCATCCTGCTTTTGATCTGCTTTGCAACAACATCTTCAACCGTATACTGAGCAGATGAACAGGTAGCGCATTGACCAAGCATTTTTACATACATTATGCCATCCTCTATCTTTGATATTTTTATATCTCCGAAATGCTCTTTAAGAGCCGGTCTCACATAAAGGTCCATTATTTTTTCAGCCTTCTGTCTTGTATCCCTCATAGCATACCTCCATTAAAAAGATATTGTTTATTATATGGGGCTGCCGCAAAGCAGCCCCAATTTTTTATATACCGATAATTATATATGTAGCAAAAAATTATCAGTCGATCTTGATACCTGCTAAACGTTTAGCAATGTTGATCTTCTCATCAAGTTTAAGAGCACCCATAATAGCGATGTCTTCCATGATAGGTGATCCACCGCCGTGAACGCCTGCAACCTGGAAAATAACTGTACTGTATTCGCCAGTAAGTAAGTCTGAAGCAAGTGCAAATGCTCTCCAGCAATCCTCTGAAGATACGCCCTCACGACGTGTTACATATTTCTGTACGAACTTGCCAACTTCGGGATGGTTGTACTCTTTTGATAACGGTATTGTTGCACTTAAACCACCAGCAATGTCACAAAGAGTATTGAACTCATGATAGATAGCGTGACCAGCGTGACGACGGCCTACGTTACAGTACATAACGTTAGGTACCTGTGTTCCGCTTGATGCTTTTGTTGATTTATGAGCAGCAGCGATACCTGCAGCAAATACGAGCTCAGCAACACTTACTAACTCAGCGATCTTCTCTTTAACGTGACCCTGTTTTTTGATTCCCTGGTAGTCAGCAAGGAGAGCTGTTGTTCCTAAAAGAACGTCTCCGATACCGGGTTTACATCCTGTATATGAATGTCTGTGGTAAAGAGCAAATCTTAAAGCTAATTTACCTGCGAAGTCAACCTCACCATTAATGAAAATATTTTCATTAGGGATAAATACGTTATCGAAAACTGTCATTGACTCAAGGTCGCCTGCGTTAGTGATAGGAGCCTCAAGGTTTTCTTCTCTGTCATATGAGAAAGCAGCTCTTGCTACCATATAGATGCCCTCTGTATCAGCGGGGATATGGAAACCGATAGCCCAGTCTTTCTCATCAGGACCCATAACACGTGTAGGAAGCGCAATAA
>SVDG01000011.1 GCA_015057875.1 Lachnospiraceae bacterium
AAAGCATTGTTGTTAATTTTTATTGTGTAACTTGTATCACCATCTGTAGAACCATCATAAGGACCTACGAGGATAGATGAATTTGATACTTCATTATCTTCAAAATAACATCCGGTTACAATTGCATCATCAGAAATATAGATAACTGAAATATCTGATTTATTTTCAGTGAAGTCACAGTTTTCAATTGCTGATCCTTCGCCATCGTAACAATATACAGCAGCTACATCGCAATCATTATTACTAAATTTACAGTTTGTGATAGCTACTTTAGAAGTTCCTGTATTTTTGTCTCCGCTTGTATCAATAGCTATAACGCTACCAACATTATTGTTGTTAAAAGTACAATCATTTACTGTACTTGTGCTATTAAGGAATTCAACTATACCAAAACGGTTTCCAAGATGTGAACTTCCTTCAAAAACAATATTGTTAAGTGATACATCACCAGTAATAAAGAGTGAACCACCATTAATAGTAATAGTATTTCCGTTACCATTGATTATAATATCATCACTAATTACAATTTCGCCACTGAATGTAACATCATCTAAAAGCTCGATTATATCTTCGTCATCAGCAGCTGCAATTGCCTCTGCAAGAGTAGCGCAAGGTGTTCCGTTAACTGCACCAATTGGAGCTGATGTAGTAACTACAAATGTTGAGAAACCATTAGGGTTAGTAAATGTAGCATATGTTTTGCCATCTGCAACAGTTACTTTTCCTTCATAACGGTATGTATCTGTTACAACGCCATTATTTGTCTTAGCATGAGTTACATAAATTGTATCGCCATCATCTGCAAAGCCATTAGGGAGAGGAATTATAACATCAACAGTTTTTGTAACTTTTATAGGCTGTTTTTCGCTTACAGTTACTTCTTCACCAACTACAGTTCCAGTTGAGTCTTTAACAGAAGCAACAACGTCACAAACAGGTTTGATTTCTACAGTAACAGACGTTATTTCAGAAGAATTTTCAGGTATTTCAACTTCTTTTATTGTAACATCAAGATAAGGTTTAACTTCAACTGTGATAGTATTTGTATTGCCTTCAACATTATTAATAATATCGTTAACAACATTACCGCCAACAGCTTCTGTTAATTTTTCAAGAACTTCGTCGTTATCAACAACAGTGTCTTTTACCGCATTTGCTGCTGATTTCATTGCAGTTGCATAACCTTCTGCTGAACCCTGTACAGAAGATGCTATTTCTGCATTTTCAGCAAGCTTAATTTCTTCTTCTACTGAAAGATTAACATCATTACCAATTGAAGCTTCTTCTGTTACAACAGTAGTTGTTTCTGTAATAGCACTATTGATTGTAGAATCTTTAATATCTTCTACAACAAAATAGTCACCCTGCTCAACAGCTGTTTTTCCAGCAACTAAGAATTCATTGGGTTTCTGTGTAAATGAACCAGCTTTTATTATAAGAGTAGCAACTTTATCTGTAGTGCTTGCATAGTAATAGAAAGGACCGTAAACCTCACCAACAAATTTTTCATCAAATGTTAAAGATACATTTTTATATGTTGAGGGAGCAGTTGTTCCGTCTACGTCAAACGCCGCAATGTTACCACTATCATCTGATTTAGTATCAGCAGCAATTATCTGTGTATTTCCAGTAATAACTGAATTACCATTATTGAAACTCATTACCCACTTATCAGCAATAAGATTTCTTCCGTCAACAACAACACTATCTAATGTAAGGTCACAGTAGTTCATGATAAGAACTTTAAGATTAATTTCTCCAGTTTTATCCTCAACTACATCAAGTGTACCATTTTTAATTGTAATACTGTTTCCTTTTTCGATATGCCAAGCCTGGCTTTCAGTATCTTTTGAACCTACAGCAGGACCTTCAACAGTATATGTAAATGTGTTTAAATCGATAGTTAAGTTTTCAACCTGATCAGGCTCAACAAAAATGCCCTCGCCGCTTGATTCTTTAAGTAAAACTATTGTGTCATTATCTTCTGCATTTTTAATTGCATCAGCAAGTGATGCATATGTATTGTCACCTATTTTAGCTACTGCATTAGGTACTTTCCATATGTTTCCTGCCATATCAGCTTCTCTAACACCGTATGTCTGCATTTTAGCATCAGCAGTAATAGTATTGCCACTCATTTCCAATGCAATTCCATATGTATTACCACGCATAGTAATTGCTGCATCATCATAAGAACCGTCAGGACCAATTGTTGTTGTAATTGTATTATTAATTAATTCAATATTTTTCTGCACTGGATCTGCAGAAGCACCTTGACCAAAACGAATCGCATATTTCTGAACATTGAAAGTACAGCCTTTAATCAGAACATTATTAGACTCGTTAACGCTAACACCTCTGCCAGACTCTTTAACAGTACATTTTTCAATTGTTAAACCATTGATATTCTTTACCTGCATCAAGCTATGCATACCTGTAACATTACAGTTCTGAATCAGCCAGTTATAATCGCCACCAGTTTCTGTTTTTATTGCTGCAGTTGTTGTAGCAGTGCCACCAGAAAAATCACAATTAATTACACTTAAATTACATACGTATCTGCCATAATCACCATTATCACTAATGTCAGTATCCTTTTCTTGTACAAGAATACATGCAGTTGCATTTTCTTTACCAACAAAGTCTATATTCTTAAGTGTTGTAGACTGACCTTCAACCATTGTTGCACTACGGCCACTAATTGTGAGAATACCATTAAAATTATATTCTTCAGCCGTACCATCGATGGTCAGATATAAATCTTTTGTCTGAGTAATTTTAACATCACCAGAAATATCTGCTCCCAGTTGAATTGTTACATTGCCAGGAACTCTAATTGCATCATCAATTGCTTTCTGAAGTTCTCCTGCAGTTTTAACAACTATTGGTGTAGTATTAGTTGCTTCTTCAGCAAAAGCTACTACAGAAGCCATAGCCAATGACATAGTCATTGCAGCAACTAAAGCTATAAGTTTCTTTAACTTCATTTTTTTCTCTCCTTTATTTTTATATTTCTTGCATCAAAAAAGCAAAATTATCTATATGAGTATAATTATACTACTTTAAAACTTTAAAATAAAGGTAAAACTAGTTTTTTATTAAAACTAAACAATTTATAAAACTAAATAGCTTTTTTTTAACAATATATAAACTACATATGGTTTAGTGATTCTTTTGGAATACAAAATAAAAGAGCAGGAAAACCCTGCCCTTATAACATTTGTACATTATCCATTTATCTCTGCCTGTAATTTAGCCTCTTTTTCAGCTATCTGCTGACCCATTTTAACTCTTTCTGCATCTAACTTAGCCGCAAGCTCATCATCGCTTACTGCAAGTATCTGTGCTGCTAAAACAGCTGCGTTCTTTGCTCCGTTAAGGGCAACAGTTGCAACTGGGATACCACTGGGCATCTGTACTGTTGCAAGCAGAGCATCAAGGCCGTCCATTGCACCGCCCTTCATAGGGATACCGATAACGGGAAGAGTTGAGTTACCTGCAAACGCTCCTGCAAGATGAGCCGCCATACCTGCCGCACAGATAAGTACGCCAAAACCGTTTTTACGAGCGTTTTTAGCAAACTCCGCTGCTTCAACAGGTGTTCTGTGGGCACTTAAGATATGTGCCTCGTAAGGGATACCAAAATCCGCAAGCTGTGTGCATGCCGCTTTAACAACGGGCCAGTCTGAATCAGAGCCCATAATAATTGCTACTTTTTTCATATGTCATTCTCCTTTTATCTACAAAATATATATAAGTGCATTATACATTAAAAAATGCTATATTGCATTATATTTTTTGATTTAAGCTTGGCTATGTGTTATTATATATTAAAATGTAGTTTTTAAGGAGGTCATTATATGAAAATAGGTCTTATAAGATGCCTGCAGACAGAGGATATGTGCCCTGCTTACGGCTGTTTCCGTGCTGTTGAACATAGGATAGGTGCTTTTATGGAGCTTGATGAGGATACAGAAATACATATAGGTGCAGTTGTTACCTGCGGCGGTTGTCCCGGCAAAAAGGCTGTTACAAGGGCCGAAACAATGATAAACCGCGGCTGTGACGCTATTGCTCTTGCTACCTGTATTTCAAAGGGCACTCCTATAGAATTCCCCTGCCCTCATTTTAAAGAAATGAAGGAAGCTATACAGAAAAGGATCGGTAAAGATGTAACATTTTTTGACTTCACTCATTGATATAAGGAGAAAAATATGGACGTAACAAGCTTTGGTATAAACCACGATATACTTTTAAGAGGTATTTATGTTTCAAGAAAAGACGAGGTTGGTAACGGCGTAGTTACAAGCTTTGACATAAGGATGAAAGAGCCAAACAGGGAGATGGTAATGGATACATCTGTTATGCATACCCTTGAGCATCTTATGGCAGTATTCTTCCGCAGCCACAGCTACTGGGCAGATAAAACTGTTTACATCGGCCCTATGGGTTGCCGCACGGGTATGTATGCCCTCTTTAAAGGTGACCTCGAGCCTAAGGATATACTTGATGGTATGATAGAATGCTATAAGCACATGGCTGAATACACAGGCGAGATTCCCGCAACAAAATCATATATGTGCGGTAACTACCTTGACCACAATCTTGAGATAACAAAAATCGAGTGCAAAAAATTCCTTGAGGAAGTTCTTTTGAATATTAAAGAGGAAAATATGGTCTACCCTATGCAGGATTATTAAAATATAGGTATTGACAAATTATTTTCATTTTTGTATTATTCTCTCAACAAAATAATTTTTAAACGCTAGGGGTGCCTTTTATAAGGCTGAGAGTTCATTTTAGTGATGACCCTTATTACCTGATCCTGTTAATGCAGGCGTAGGGAAGCGAAAATATATAGCTATTTCTATAGATATATATTCCCCTTGCGTTTTAACGAAAGGGGAATTTTTTATGTCATTTTTAGGTTTTTGGAGCGAAGAAGCCGGAAGCTTTCTTCTAACTCCTGCAGGCAACATTGTTTTTATTGCGGCTATTTTAATATTACTTATTGTTGCCGCAAAACTTGGCGGGAAAAATCATAAATTTTCTGCCAAAAGCCTTGCTTTCTGTGCATTAGCAATGGCACTTGCTACAGTAACAAGCTTTATCAAATTTATAAACCTTCCTATGGGCGGCTCTTTTACGCTTTTCAGTATGTTCTTTATATGCTTTACAGGCTATCTTTACGGTGCAAAGGTAGGAATAATTACAGGAGTAGCGTATGGTCTCTTACAGCTTATTATAGACCCTTACATAGTACATCCTGCACAGCTTGTTATTGACTACCCTCTTGCCTTTGGGGCACTTGGGCTTGCGGGCATCTTACGCAAAAGTAAAAATAGACTTATAAAGGGTGTTTTACTGGGCACAGCCGGAAGATACATCTGCCACGTTATAACAGGCGTGATTTTCTTTGGTATATACACACCCGAGGGTATGAATCCCCTGCTCTACTCTATAACTTATAATGCGACCTACATTGTTCCGGAGCTTATTCTTACAGTTATCGTTCTATCTGTCCCCGCAGTTAAAAACGCACTAAAAACAGTTAAAAATATGGCTTGACACCTAATAAAAGCTGGTTTATCATATATTTGATATTGATAAATACGGCGATGAGGAATAGTAAAAAAGTCAGAGTTTTCAGAGAATAGACGGTTGGTGCAAGTCTTAAACAAAGCTTTTTGAACCCGCCCTCTTAGTACCGCAGAGGTAACAATCTGCGGCGTATATCTGCGTTAAAGATCTGAGAGGACGTTCATTCGTCAATTAGGGTGGTACCGCCAGATAATGCCTTGGTCCCTTTTATGGGAGCAAGGCTTTTTTATTGTAAATAATGAGAGGAGAATTAAAATGGCAAACGACAAAAAATTTGTAGAATCCATTACCGATATGGAAAAGGATTTCCCCCAGTGGTATACTGACGTAGTTAAAAAAGCTGACCTTGTTGATTACAGCAGCGTTAAAGGCTGTATGATAATCCGTCCCTATGGTTACGCTATCTGGGAGCTTATACAGAAACAGCTCGATACAATGTTTAAAGAAACAGGACACGAAAACGTATATATGCCTATGTTCATTCCCGAAAGCCTTTTACAGAAAGAAAAAGACCACGTTGAAGGCTTTGCTCCTGAGGTTGCATGGGTAACACATGGTGGCGAAAACAAATTACAGGAAAGACTTTGTGTTCGCCCTACTTCCGAAACACTTTTCTGTGACCATTACAAAAACGTTATCCAGTCCTACAGAGATCTTCCCAAATTATATAACCAGTGGTGCTCTGTATGCAGATGGGAAAAAACAACAAGACCTTTCTTAAGAACAACTGAGTTCTTATGGCAGGAAGGACATACAGCACACGCAACAGCTGAAGAGGCTGAGGAAGAAACAATCAAAATGTTAAATGTATATTCAGACTTCTGCCACAACTGCCTTGCTATACCTGTTATCAAAGGTCAGAAAACAGAAAAAGAAAGATTCGCAGGTGCAAAAGCTACCTATACAATAGAAAGCCTTATGCATGACGGAAAAGCACTTCAGTCAGGTACAAGCCATAACTTTGGTGACGGTTTTGCTCATGCTTTCGGCATCCAGTACACAGACAAAAACAACGAGCTTAAATATGTTCACCAGACAAGCTGGGGTATGACAACAAGACTTATCGGTGCAGTTATTATGGTACACGGCGATAACAGCGGTCTTGTACTCCCTCCTGCTGTTGCTCCTATCCAGACAATAATCGTTCCTATCATGCAGAAAAAAGAAGGTGTGCTTGATAAAGCGTACGAACTTCAGGAAAGATTAAGCAAAGTAGCAAGAGTTAAAGTTGATGCAAGCGACAAAACCCCCGGTTGGAAATTCAGTGAATACGAAATGAAGGGTGTTCCCGTAAGACTTGAGATCGGCCCTAAAGATATTGAGAAAAACCAGTGTGTTCTTGCAAGACGTGACACAGGTGAAAAGGTATTTGTTTCACTTGATAACCTTGAAGAAGAGATCACTAACCTTCTTAACGATATCCAGGCTAACCTTCTTAAAAAAGCAACTGAAAGAAGAGATAACAAAACTTATATTGCAACAAACATGGATGAATTTGAAAAAACACTTAACGAGACTCCCGGTTTCATTAAAGCAATGTGGTGTGGAGACCGTGCTTGTGAGGATGCTATCAAAGAAAAAACAAGTGCTACTTCAAGATGTATCCCCTTCGTACAGGAAGAGGTTTCAGATACTTGTATATGCTGTGGCAAAAAAGCTAAGCATATGGTTTACTGGGGCAGAGCATATTGATAAAATAAAAGAAGCTGATTCGTATGAATCAGCTTCTTATTTATTCTACAATATATTTATCTAATCTGTTTTCCATCTCTTCATCAGCATAAAGCTCTATTTCATAGCCATTTTCAGTATGCTCCTCACTTAAAACATCACATTTACCATGTATCATGCCTATGATCGCTCCATCAGAATAAGGAATAACTACCTTTAGAGGATTTCTGAATGTTTTAAGAATATCCTCTATACCTTTTATAAGTTTTACTAAATCATTTTCATTATAAGCTGAAATAGCTAATGAAAGAGAAGAGTTTTTATCAAACGGTAACGGAAGCTCTACATCTTTATCTATCTTATTGAATACGGTTATTACAGGCTTTCCTTCACACCCAAGATCCTTTAAAGTTTTATATACAACCTCCATATGCTCTTCGCGGCTGGGATTTGAACTATCAACAACGTGCAGAAGTATGTCCGCAAATTTAAGCTCTTCAAGTGTTGCTTTGAAGGCCTCAACAAGGTGATGTGAAAGCTTCTGTATAAATCCAACCGTATCAGTAAGCATTATCTCACTTCCACCGGGAAGCTCGACCTTTCTAGTTGTTGTATCAAGGGTTGCAAAAAGCTTATCTTCCTCAAGCACACCTGCCTGAGTAAGCCTGTTAAGGATGGTAGATTTACCCGCATTTGTATAACCTACAAGCGCAACAACAGGTGTTCCGCTCTTTTCTCTTCCTGTTCTTAAAAGCTGTCTATGGGTGCGTATTTCTTTAAGCTCATGGTTAAGCTGTGAAATACTTTCCTTGATATGACGTCTGTCCATTTCAAGCTTTTTCTCACCCGGTCCTCTTGTACCTATACCACCGCCAAGACGTGAAAGAACAGTACCCATTCCTGTAAGTCTTGAAAGTCTGTATTTAAGCTGTGCAAGTTCGACCTGTATTTTACCTTCTCTTGAAGATGCTCTCTGTGCGAAGATATCAAGAACTACCATCGTTCTGTCCATTATTTTAGTTTTGATAATCTGTTCAAGATTACGCATCTGAGCCGGTGAAAGGTCATCATCACAAACAATACCTGTTGCATCATATGCATTGACCATAACTTCAAGTTCCTCGAGCTTTCCCTTGCCTAAATAATGACCCGGATGAGGCCTTTCTCGTTTCTGTACAAGTCTTCCTACTACTTCTGCTCCTGCAGTGTTTATAAGTTCTTCAAGCTCATCTAAACAGGCGTCAACGCCCATTGTGCTATCTTCATTTTCTATACCAACAAGTATTACTCTTTCTTTTTCAGTTTTAGTTTCATAAAGCTCTTTTTTATTTTCCATAAATAGCTCCTTATAAGCATTTTATTTAAGCCATACACCATCAAAGCAGAATTCAGCAGGTCCGGTCATATAAAGGCGTCCGTCATCTTCGTTCCATTCAACAATAAGCTTACCACCCAATAACTCTATCTCTGCTTTTCTATCAGTAAATCCGTTAATAACAGCCGCAACCATAACAGCACAAGCACCTGTGCCACAGGCAAGGGTTTCTCCGCTTCCCCTTTCCCATACACGCATTTTAATTCTGTTTCTGTTTATTATCTCAACAAATTCAACATTTGTTTTATTTTCAAAATAAGCATCTTTTTCTACTTCAGGTCCCGTTATTTCAAGCATACAATTATTTACATCATTAACAAATGTTACTGCATGAGGATTACCCATAGATATGCAACAGAATTCAAGCTTTTTATCAGTAAGGATTATCTTCTCCCCTATAACCGGGATACCCATATCAACAGTAACAGCCGAAACCTTTTTTTCGTCAACAATAAGCTTAAGCTTTTTAATACCTGAAAGTGTATTAAGATTTATTTCTGATTTATCCGTTAAGCCTTTTTCATACACATATTTAGCTACGCATCTTGCTGCATTACCACACATTTCAGCCTCTGTTCCATCAGAGTTAAACATACGCATATAAAAATCCGCATTGTCATCAGGCATAATAAGTACCAGTCCATCAGAACCAATACCAAAATGTCTGTCACTCATTTTAACAGCAAGCTTTTCAGGATATTTTATTTTTTCTTCAAAGCAGTTTATGTATATATAATCATTGCCTAAGCCTTCCATTTTAGTAAATTTCATAATAACACCTGCCTGTCAGAATAAAACTTTATTTATTGCTTCAATATTTTACCATATTTTTATGCTATTATCAATTAAAAAGGCTCTATTACAAAGTGTAATAAAGCCTTTTGATTTATGCCTGTTTTGATTCTTCTCGGCTGTCAAGTCTTCCGTAAAGGGTAAGTGAATATAGTCCCGCAAGACCTACAAGGCCAAAGATTATCCTTGCTATCCAGTAAAGTGACCCGCCGAATACGCTTGTAACCAAGTCAAAGTTAAAAAATCCTACAAGTCCCCAGTTAACCGAGCCTATTATCATAAGAGTCATACAAAGCCAATCCAAAGTCCTCATTTGTTATCCTCCTTTTTAATCAACTTATGTATATATCTTTACCTATATATTCTGAAATATACAAAAAGGCCGGAAATTGATCCGGCCTTAAGTTTAAAATTATTCTGCTTTTTCTTCGATAGCATCTTTAATTGAAAGATTAAGTCTGCCCTGCTGGTCGATTTCGAGAAGTTTAACTTTTACAGCATCACCAACTGCAACAACATCTTCAACTTTAGCTACACGTTTGTTAGCAAGTTTTGAGATGTGAACAAGACCCTCTTTACCAGGAGCGATCTCAACGAAAGCGCCAAAGTTCATAAGACGAGTTACCTTTCCGTCATATACTGTACCGGGTTCAGGTACCATAGTGATAGCCTTGATAGCTGCTACAGCGGCCTCGATCTGTTCATCTAAATCGCCTTTAACGTATACTGTTCCGTCATCCTCTGTATCAATAGCACAGCCTGTCTCTTCAATGATCTTCTTGATAGTTTTGCCTCTAGGGCCGATAAGCTCTGCAATCTTTTCAACATCAATTTTAAGAACATTGATCTTAGGAGCATAAACAGAAAGATGTTTTCTAGGCTCAGGGATACATTTAAGAAGAACCTCGTCAATGATATAATCTCTTGCACATTTTGTCTGGTCAAGAGCCTGTTCGATCATTTTAAATGTAAGACCTTTGATCTTCATATCCATCTGGATAGCTGTGATACCTTCATGAGTACCTGCTACTTTAAAATCCATATCGCCAAAGAAGTCCTCAAGACCCTGGATATCTGTAAGCATTACAAAGTCATCATCGTTATCACCAGTTACAAGACCTACAGAGATACCTGCAACAGGTTTTTTAATAGGTACACCTGCAGCCATAAGTGAAAGTGTTGAACCACAGATACTTGCCTGGCTTGTTGAACCGTTTGAGCTTAAAATATCAGATACAAGTCTGATCGCGTAAGGGAATTCTTCCTCGCTGGGTATAACAGGGAGAAGTGCTCTCTCACCTAACGCACCGTGACCGATCTCACGTCTTCCGGGACCTCTTGAGCTTTTAGCCTCGCCAACAGAGAATCCGGGGAAGTTATAGTGATGCATATATCTCTTTGTTGTTTCTGATGTATCAAGACCGTCTAATCTCTGGATCTCACTCATAGCACCTAAAGTTGTAACTGTAAGAGCCTGAGTCTGCCCTCTTGAGAAAAGAGCTGAACCGTGTGTTCTGGGTAAAATATCAACCTCTGCAGAAAGTTTTCTGATCTCCTCGATACCTCTTCCGTCAGGACGTTTGTGGTCTCTTAAAATCATTCTTCTTACTGTAGCTTTTTCAAATTTATAAACTGTATCAGCAATAAGTGTTTCGATATCAGCATCTTCACCTACAAGTTCAACAAGCTTTTCTGTAAGGTTTTCGCTGATCTCTGCCTCTATCTCGCTGATCCTAGCATCTCTTTCCTGTTTAAGATCTGTGAATACAGCATTTTCCATTCTTTCATCTCCGATATATTCAGAAATGAGTTTATAAACATCTTCAGGAATAACATATTCTTCGTATTTCTGTTTCTCTCTGCCTTCGCACTCAACGATCCTTTCAATGAATTCAACGATCTGTGTGTTCTGGTTATGTGCTATTCTGATAGCTTCCATCATAACATCGTTAGGGATCTCGTTAGCGCCTGCTTCGATCATCATAACCTTATCTTTTTTAGAAACTACAGTAAGGTTAAGATCACTTGTTTCTCTTTCAGCAGCAAAAGGGTTGATGATAAATCTTCCGTCTTTGTAACCCATATTTACAGCACCTACAGGGTCTGTGAAAGGGATATCTGAAATTGAAAGTGCAATAGAAGCACCGATCATAGCAACCATATCAGGAGGACAATCCTGATCTACTGACATAACAGTTGCAACGATACTTACATCATTTCTGTAATCTTTAGGGAATAAGGGTCTGATAGGTCTGTCAATACATCTTGCTGTAAGGATAGCCTTCTCACTGGGACGTCCCTCTCTTTTAATAAATCCGCCGGGGATCTTGCCTACAGAGTAAAGTCTTTCTTCATAGTCAATGCTTAAGGGGAAGAAATCAATACCTGCTCTGGGTTTTTCTGAAGCTGTTGCTGTTACAAGTACTGCTGTATCGCCATAACGAACGATAGCTGCACCGTTTGCAAGTTCTGCTACTCTGCCGATCTCTACTCTTAAAAGACGATCCGCGAGTACCATTGAATAAGTTCTGTACATTTTTAATCTCCTTTTTGTAATAACAGCTCTTTGCAGGCCTCCACCATAGATCTCTATCTTAAAGGACGAAACTCGTCCGCTAAGATAAAAACCTATAGTGATGAACAAAAGCATCTGCAAAAAGCAAACATCGTTTACAAAAACAGAGAGGATCTCTCCTCTCTGTTTTAATTGACTTAATTACTTTCTTAAACCAAGCTCGCTAACGATAGCACGGTATCTCATGATATCTTTCTCTTTAAGATAGTTGAGTAAACCTCTTCTCTGACCTACCATTTTTAAAAGACCTCTTCTTGAGTGATGATCTTTTTTGTGTGATTTGAGGTGCTCTGTGAGGTGTGTGATTCTTGCTGTTAAAAGCGCGATCTGTACCTCGGGTGAACCTGTGTCGCCTTCTGATCTGCCGTATTTAGCGATGATTTCCTGTTTGTTGATTGTCATTTTAATGACCTCCTTTAAAAATTTATACCTAACCCCAAAAGCTAAGAGCCGGTCGGAGAGTCCGTCCTCTGAGCCCTGGTTTTACAGCCTTTTAATTTTAACACACTTTTTTCTATATTACAATAGAAATATTTAATTTAATAGCCTTTATTTTCCCAGTATTTAAAATCGTCTGTTTTAAAATATTCCTTGACCTCAGCAGTATTTTTTGCGATCTCTGCCATAAGTTCTTCAACACCGTTGAACTTCTTTTCGTTCCTTATCCACTTAAAGAAGCTTATTTTAATTTCTTCGCCATAGATAAACTCATTGAAATCAAAAATAAATGTTTCAACGATTTTAAAGGTACCATTTACTGTAGGGTTAATACCTACATTTGTTATACCTGAATAAAGCTTTCCTTTTATCTCTACCCTTGTTGCATATACACCGTTGGGAGGGAAAAGCTTGTCTTCGTCAGCAACAAGATTTACTGTAGGGAAGCCAAACTGTCTGCCAAGCTCTTTGCCCTTAACTACAGTGCCTATCATAAAATAAGGTTCTGTTAAAAGGCGGTTAGCCATAGGTACATCTCTGTTTACAAGACATTCCCTCACCCTTGTGCTGCTTACAATGTTTCCTTCAAGGTAAACATCGCTTTCAACAATTACCTTAACGCCATATTCTTCTCCAAGCTTCTTTAAGAGAGCAGGGTCACCCTTTGCCTTTGAGCCGAATCTGTAGTTATCGCCTACAACAATAACTTTTGCATTAAGCTTTTTAAACAAAAGCTCTATGGCAAAATCTTCAGGACTCATTGAAGCTATTTCCTCAAAGGGGTACTCTACAAACACATCAACACCAAGCTTTTCAACTGCATAGAGTTTTTCAGGTCTTGACATTATAAGCTTATTAAGTTCACGGTTTTTGAAAAAGAACATAGGATGGGGATTGAATGTAAATACAACACTTCTCATACCCATTTCTTCGGCATATTTTTTTGCTGTTGAAATAAGTGTCCTGTGTCCCTCATGAAGACCGTCAAAATTACCTAAAGTTACTGCGCAAGGAATTTCCTGTTCTATATTATGATTAGTAATATGTTCCATAAAAATACTCCTCGTAAATAAGGTGTGTTTTCCGTTAAATCTATAAAAGCATCTTAACAGGCTTTATACAAACCTTATTTTCTTCTTTGCAAATTTTGTAAATACCGACCGGCTCGTTTTTATAGTCACAGCCAAGGACTACGTCTCCTTCAATTACCTTATCGCTTTGCTTATCCCAATAATATGAATAAATCTTGCATCCGTTTTTAAGAAGCTTGTCAGCTTTTTCTGTGGCCCTTACTTTTTTATAATCTCTTAATACAAAGCTGACATCCATAAGATATTCCTCTGCTAAGCCTGCTTCCGAAAGCTCTTTAAGTCTGCCTAAAGTTATGGCATCTTTGCTTTCAAATGCACCGCTTCTTAATCTAATAAGCGAAGACATAGCCGCACCACAGCCAAGTTTTTCGCCTATATCAAAGCACAAGGTCCTTATATATGTTCCTTTTGAACACGATACTGTAATAGCAAATTCAATATCGGATATAAACTCATCAAGACTAATATCATAGATCTCGATCGAGCGAGGCTTTCTTTCAACCTCTATACCCTTTCTTGCCAGGTCGTATAATTTCTGTCCGTTAATTTTTATAGCAGAATACATAGGCGGAAGCTGTTCCTGCTTACCGATAAATGATTTTACAACAAGAGCTATGTCATCCTTTGAAGCAGTTACTTCCTTTTCCTCAATAATCTCTCCTGTTGTATCGTATGTATCCGTTATTATTCCAAGTTTGACCGTAGCCCTGTAGGTTTTTGTGTCTGCCATTATATAATCAGCAAGCTTTGTTGCCTTGCCAACACAAACAGGAAGAACACCTTCTGCATCAGGATCAAGGGTGCCTGTATGACCAACCTTCTTCTGATTTATTGTTTTTCTAACAACAGCTACAACATCATGGGAAGTAAATCCTTTTTCTTTGTAAATATTAAAAACTCCGTCCAAAGGAAACCTCCTTATTTAAGCATATCCTCTAATATTTTAAGCACAGGCACAAGAGCACTTTCCGCATCACTATATGCTGTATAGCCTGCGGCCCTTGCATGACCGCCTCCGCCAAAAGAGGATGCTATTTCAGCTACATTAACAGGCTCATCCGCACGCATACTTACCTTGCTTTCGTTTTCTCCTTTTTCATAGATGAAAACTGCAGCAGATGCACCCTTAACGCTTTTTATATAATTGATAATTTCACTTACATCCTTGCTTGAACCGTTTACAGAGCTTATTTCCTCCTTAGTAAGGAAGGAATAAACTATTTTACCTTCACAGGCAGTCTTAAGCTTTGTAAGGGCAAGGCCCATAAGTTTTGCCTCAACAAAAGAGCGTTTGTTAAATATCTCATTATAGATACTGCTAAAATTAATGCCTTTTGACATAAGCTGAGCAACAACGTTCATTGTAAAAGGAGATGTGGAGGTATGTCTTAAACCTCCTGTATCATAAATGATACCTGCATAAAGTGCGGCAGCCGCATCTTTAGTCACCTCAAAATCATCTTTAACAAGTGAGAAAATTATCTCGCTTGTTGATGATGCACCATCAAGCACATAATTATCCATACCAAAATAATCATTACTCATATGATGGTCAATATTAACGGTAAGGGGCGATGAAGTATATACCTCCTTAACCTTTGAGGGAAGCCTGTCAATATCTCCGCAGTCAAGGGCTATAAATGCATCATATCTCCCACGGCATAATTCAGCATCTATTATAGTATCTGTGCCAGGGATACAATAAAATGTATCCGCAACAGGCTCAAGATATACATCCGCGCTTTTTCCTGCATTCCTTAAAATATGGGCAAGACCCATACAAGCCCCGATAGCATCTCCATCGGGATTTGTATGACCTGCAATTGCAAAGCTCGAACAGTTCTTTAAAACATCAAGGATATCTGTAATCGTATTATTCATTATCCTCGTCCTTATCTTCATCTTTATGAAGTAATTTGGTTACTTCATCAATGAGCTTATTCATCCTTACAGCATACTCAACGCTGTCGTCAAGCTTGAAGATAAGCTCAGGTGTAATCCTTAAATTTACCCTCTGAGCAATAAGTCTTCTCATAAATCCTGATGCATTTTTAAGGCCCTTCATTACATTCTGTTTGTCTTCATCTGTGCCTAATACAGAAATAAAGACTTTACAGTATTTAAGGTCCTGTGTTGTCTCAACACGTAAAACACTTGTCATTGTGCATATTCTGGGATCCTTAACGTCAAAACGGATTATGTTGGCAAGCTCTTTCATAAGCTCATCATTTATTCTTGTTAATCTGTTTTTCATATATTCTCCTGTTATCTAGGTATTTCTTCCATAATGAAGGCTTCTACTATATCGCCCTCTTTGACATCATTGAATTTTTTGAATACAAGACCACATTCATAGCCTGTATTAACTTCTTTAACGTCATCCTTGAATCTTCTCAATGACTCAAGCTCGCCTTCATAAATAACAATGCCATCACGTACGATACGTACCTTTGCACTTCTCTGGAATTTACCGTCTGTTACATAGCTTCCTGCGATAGTTCCAACACCTGAAGCTTTGAATGTCTGTCTTACCTCTGCATGGCCGATGACCTTCTCCTGGTAAACAGGATCGAGCATACCCTTCATAGCAGCTGTAATATCTTCTATGGCATTATAAATTACTCTGTAAAGACGAACATCTACCTTCTCTTCATCAGCCATAGCTTTTGCAGCAGGTTCGGGACGAACATTAAAGCCGATGATAATAGCATTTGAAGCAGAAGCAAGCATAACATCTGATTCTGTTACGGCACCAACACCGCCATGGATGATCCTTACTCTTACCTCTTCGTTTGATAATTTCTCAAGGCTCTGGCGAACAGCCTCAACTGAACCCTGAACGTCTGCTTTAACAACTATGTTAAGGTCCTTTACGTTACCCGCCTGGATCTGTGTAAATAAGTCATCAAGTGATACCTTCTGAGGTGTATTTTTAAGCATTTCGACCCTATTTCTTGCAACAACGCTTTCAGCTAACTGACGAGCCTGTTTTTCGTTATCAGCAACATAGAATGTATCGCCTGCTGAAGGCACTTCTGAAAGTCCAAGTATCTCAACAGGTTTTGAAGGGCCGGCTTTTTTAACTCTTCTGCCCTTATCGTCCATCATTGCTCTGATCCTGCCGTATGATGCACCTACAACTATAGGATCACCTATTGAAAGTGTACCATTCTGTACAAGCACTGTAGCAACAGGACCTCTGCCTTTATCAAGCTGCGCCTCGATAACTGTTCCCTTTGCTTTACGTCTGGGGTTAGCTTTGAGCTCTTTCATCTCTGCTGAAAGAATGATCATTTCAAGAAGGTTATCGATACCTTCTTTGCTCATTGCTGAAACGGGACAGCAGATAGTGCTTCCACCCCAATCTTCTGCAAGAAGACCAAACTCGATAAGCTCCTGTTTAACTCTGTCAGGGTTTGCACTGGGTTTATCTATTTTATTGATAGCTACGATGATTTCAACACCTGCAGCTTTTGCATGGTTTATAGCCTCGATGGTCTGGGGCATAACGCCGTCATCTGCAGCAACTACAAGAACAGCGATATCTGTTACAAGAGCACCTCTTAAACGCATAGCTGTGAAAGCTTCATGACCGGGTGTATCAAGGAAAGTAATAGGTTTACCTTCAATATCAACTGTATAGGCACCAATGTGCTGTGTGATTCCTCCTGCCTCGCCCGCTGTTACACGACTGTGACGGATAGCATCAAGAAGTGATGTTTTACCGTGGTCTACGTGACCCATAACAACAACTACAGGGGGTCTTTCTTCAAGGTCTTTTTCGTCATCAGGCTCATTGCTGAAAGCTTCTTCAAATATATCTTTCTCAACTTCAAGCTCAAGAATAACATTATAATCCTCTGCAATAGCTGCAGCCTGTTCAAAGTCCATTGACTGGTTGATACCCATCATAAGGCCTTTTTTCATAAGATTTTTAACGAGCTCAGTACCGCTTACACGAAGCACCTCTGCAAGCTCTTTAACTGTGATCGTTTCAGGGATAAACTTGATCTTAAGCTCTTCATCCTCAACAACTTCTTCAACTTTCTTAGCAGGCTCTGGCTTTTTAGCTGGCTCAGGCTGATGCTTTTTGTTTTTATCCTTAGGATTAAAACCGGGTTTATTGTTGTTTTTGTTATTATTATTCTTGTTGTTCTTATTGTTATTATTAAAATTGTTGTTCCTGTCCTTATTATTTCCGCCCTTATTGTTTTTATCATTAAAATTGGGCTTATTAAACTGCTTGTTTCTGTTGTCGCCTTTTTCTTCTCTCTTAGGCTGGTTGTTAACAGGTCTATCCTCTTTTTTAGGTACAGGTCTGTCTTCCTTTTTAGGAGCAGGTTTTTCCTGTTTCTTAGGCTCTGCAGGTGTTTCTTTCTTTACAGGCGCCTCTTTTTTAACAGGTTTTTCTTCTTTTTTAGGTGCAGGCTTAACGAAGAATGCTTCAACTGCTTTTGCATCCTTTTCTTCGATAGCACTCATATGGCTTGAAACCTCAACACCCATTTCTTTTAATTTCTCAATTATTTCTTTGCTATTTATGTTAATCTTTTTTGATAATTCGTATACTCTGATCTTCGACAATAGCTCCACCTCCTGATTTTATTCAGTTCTGAGCTTCCTCCACAGTCTTTATTATTTTGGCTGAGAAGCCCTCATCAAGCACCGCGGCAACTGCTCGTATATTTTTACCTAACGCTGCGCCGATATCAGCTTTTGTGCTGTAAACGACCAATGGAACTTTATAAAATGATGCTGCATTTGTCATCCTCTTGGTCGTATTTGCTGACGCATCTTTTGCTAATATAACTACTTTTGCTTTATTTCCTCTTATAGCTTTTAAAACGCTGTCTTCGCCTGTTACAAGTTTTCCCGCTTTCATACACAGGCCAAGTGTACCCAAAAGTCTATCCATTTCTTCTCTCCAGTTCGTCTTTTAAAGAGAGGTAAACATCCTGAGGCACTGCAGATTTGAATGAACGTTCAAAACCTCTTGATTTCTGTGCCTTTTCAAGACATTCCGTACAAGGGCATACATAAGCACCTCTTCCCGGTTTTTTACCTGTAAAATCCAATGAAAACTCGCCTTCATCGTTTCTCACAACTCTTATGAGCTCTTTTTTATCCTTCATTTCCTGGCATCCGGTACATTTTCTGAGCGGGATCTTTCTCTGCTTCACTTAACATACCTCCCGAAAATTATTCTTCTTCAGGCTCTTCCTCGCTAACTTCATCCTCAAGGAAGTTTAAAGCCTTTGCCTGGCTCTCACTCTTGATGTCAATTTTCCAGCCTGTTAATTTAGCTGAAAGACGTGCATTCTGACCTTCTTTGCCGATCGCAAGAGAAAGCTGATGGTCGGGAACAACTATCTTAGCACTCTGCTCCTCTTCATTAACAACTACATCTATAACCTTTGAAGGACTTAATGCCTGAGCGATATATTTTTTAGGATCTTCATTCCAGTTGATGATATCTATCTTTTCACCGTGAAGCTCGCTTACGATAACATTTACTCTGTAGCCGTTCTGACCTACACAAGCACCAACAGCGTCTACGTTGGGGTCTTTTGAGTAAACAGCGATCTTTGTTCTTGAGCCTGCTTCACGGGCAATACTCTTGATTTCAACTATGCCATCATGTACCTCAGGAACTTCCTGCTCGAAAAGTCTCTTAACAAGCTCAGGGTGTGTTCTTGAAACATAGATCTGGGGACCTTTTGTTGTCTGTTTTACTTCAACAACATAAACTTTGACCCTCTGGTTTGTTTCATAGAACTCTCCGGGTATCTGTTCGTTGGGAGGCATAAGAGCATCGATCTTTCCGATCTGAACGATGACATTCTTTCTTTCATGACGCTGTACGATACCTGTTACGATATCTTTTTCTTTCTCAATGTACTGGTTGAAAAGTATTTCCCTTTCAGCCTCTCTGAATTTCTGCACTACTACCTGTTTAGCTGTCTGTGCGGATATCCTTCCAAAATTTTTAGGTGTTACAATAAATTCAACAAAATCACCTAACTGATAGTTGGGATCGATCTTTTTAGCATCCTCAAGGCTGATGTGAAGCTGTGTATCCTCAACCTCTTCAACTACCTCTTTTAAAGCGAAGACTTCAACATTTCCGCTTTCTCTGTCAATAACTACTTTTACATTCTGTGATGTTCCGAAATTCTTTTTGCAGGCAGAAACAAGTGATGTTTCAATAGCCTCAAAAATAATTTCCTTATCGATGCCTTTTTCCTTTTCTATCTGATTAAGGGCATCAATAAATTCTGCTCTGTCCATTTTTTCTACATCCTCCTCAACCATTAAAATATAACTGCAAGACGAACCGCGCCTACTTCTTTTCTTTCAAAACTTAATTCCTCGCCGTTATCGTCAATTATAACTACTTTTCCGTCTACAAGGCCTACCAATTCCCCCTGGAAGGCTTTGCTTCCGTTAAAAGGCTTATAGAGCTTAACATCTATTATCTCGCCTTTATATCTTTCAAAATCCTTGTCTTTTTTAAGAGGTCTGTCAAGGCCGGGTGAGCTAACCTCTAAAATATATGCCTGTTCAATGGGATCTTTCTCATCAAGAAGGGTCTCAACCGCTCGGCTTATTACCTCGCAATCATCAATAAAGATACCACCTGGTTTATCAACATAAAGTCTTAAAAACCAGTTTGAACCTTCTTTAACAAACTCAACATCAACAAGCTCACATCCGTTAGCCTCGATTACAGGCATAACTATTTCTTCAATTCTTTTTTCTGTATTTGTATTCTTAGCCACTTGTTTCACCTGCCTTAATTTATTCCTTTACAAAAGTAAGAGTGAGCCAAAGCCCACTCTTACCCGATAACTATATCCAACTATCGTAATTATAGCATTACTGATTATTCATTGCAAGTAAAATTTACTAAAAAACGTGATAAAATCAAGGTTTTCTTATATCCACCCCTCTTCTATACACTTTTCTTTTTCTTCTTTTGACAAATAGTCTATATTATCTTTATAGATTCTTTCAAGTACATCACCGTAAACCTGCTCCGCACCGCCAAGATCAAGCCTGAAACGGTCAGCATCAAGCTTTATATCGGTATAAAGATCCCAAAGCCTGCAGTTATCAAGAGAAATTTCATCAATAACGATAAGCTCTCCGTCCATATCATAACCGAACTCAAGCCTTATATCTACAAGCTTCATATACTTGCTCTTAAAATAAGGTACGAGAATTTCATTTACCTTTAAAGCTATCTCTTCCATCTTGTCCGCAAGTTCTTCATCATATTCTTCCCTGAAAACGATCTCTACCTCAGGGGAGCCAAGATATTCGCCTTCTTTAAGACCATTCATATCTGCATAGGAAGCTGAAGCATAGTTATGCACCACAGCATAGGAAGAAAGCTGTTCTGTATTTTTAACAAGGAGGGATACAAAGTCATCCTCGTCTACATAATGAGTCTTTACGCCTTTTTCTTCAAGCAATGAAAATATTACCTTGCTCATACGACTGTTTGTTGAAGCCTTACCGAAAATATATCCTTTTCTTCCGTCATCAGCCACTATTTCATCTTTAAACTCTATTATAAGATATCTTTCATCCTCTGTTGAATAGAATTTCTTGCTATTTCCATTATATATAAGCTCTTTTCTTTCCATAATTTTTCCTCGTTATAAGTTTATTTTCTATAATTATACTCCTATGCCCCATTAATAACAATAAGCAGAGGTATTAAACCTCTGCTTTTTGTTTAACTGATTTTTTAGCTTTTCTGTTCTCAATGATAGTGTTAAATATAGAATATATAACCGGTACAAATATAAGTGTAACCATAGTTGAGATCGTAAGACCGAATATAACTGTTATTGAAAGGGGCTGCTGCATTTCAAGACCCTCTGCAACCATAACAGCTGAAGGAATAAGTCCCAATACTGTTGTAAGGGTAGTCATGAGTATTGGTTTAAGACGTGTAGGTCCGGCTTCTCTTAATGCCTCGTCACAGCTCATACCTTTTTCTCTTAACTGATTTGTATAATCAATAAGAACAATGGCGTTATTAACAACCATACCAACCAGCATAATAAAGCCCATAAATGATACAACACTTATTGTATTTCCCGTAATGAACATACCGAAAATGCCACCTGTAAGGGCGAGTGGTACAGAGAACATTACGATAAAGGGACTGAATAATGATTCAAACTGTGAAGCCATTATCATATAAACAAGAAGTATAGCTACGATAAGTACCAGACCAAGGTCTTTAAAAGTATCCTCAAGCATTTCAAAGCTTCCTGTAAACTGATAATCGACACCATCAGGGAAAATGTAGTTATCAAGTAACTTTTCAACATCTTTTTTAACAGAGCTTGAATCTCTTCCTGTTATTTTACCTTCAATTGAAATATATCTTGTCTGGTTAGACCTGTTTATTGCAGAAGCACTTTCCTCTATAACTATATCCGCTATGTCACTTAAAGGTACATTCATACCCATAGGAGAAGGTATAGTTAAGTTTCTTATGTCGTCAAGCCTGTCAACAGATTCATCCGTGCTCTTTATCCTTACATCTATTTCCGTACCATCAACTTTATAAGTTGTTGCAACCTTACCTGTAACGGTCTCACTGATAGATGTGCCAAGAGTTGCAGCAGTAATACCGTAGCTTGATGCTTTCGCACGGTTTATAACAATATTAGCCTGAGGTACAGTATCCCCAATTGACGTTTCAACATTGCTTATGCCGTCGATCGTACTTATAAGCTCAGCTATATCCTCTGATGCAAGCATAAGTGAATCCATATCATTTCCGTTTACACGCATAGTAAGGGATGAGTCACTGTATGAACCCATAGCAGATTCCATTGAGGCAACAGTTATTTCAGCACCTGCAATATCTGTAACTCTGTTTTTAATATCAGCTACTACTTCTTCAACAGTCCTGCTTCTCTCTTTTTTAGTAACAAGGTTAATACTGATAGTAGCACTATCTGAATCTGCACCCATAAGACTGCTTGATGAGTCACCACCTATAGTTACATAATAAACATCTATTTCTTTGATATCTGTTATCCTTGAAAGCACATTCTGGGTTATCTCTTCGGTTTCTTCGATTTTTGATCCATCAGGAAGAGAAATATTTATCATAGCTGTACCCTGGTCCATTGTAGGCATAAGGTTAAAGCCCATAATAGGGATAAGAAGCAATGTGCCGATAAATATAGCTACTGTAATAAGTACAGTTTTTCTCCTGTGATCAAGGCACCAGCTTATAACCTTTCTGTATAAACCATCCAGGTTATCAATACCTCTGCCTATCTTATCAAGGATCCTGTTAAAACGATTATCCTTTCTTTCTACTGAATAAATTCCTACATCGCTTTTAAGAAGCTTTGAACAAGCCATTGGGATAAAGGTAAGAGAAACTATAAGTGAGCATATAAGCGCAATACATATAGTCATTGAAAGGTCATAGAATACCTGACCTACCATACCTGTTATAAATGTAAGAGGAATAAATACGGCAACTGTTGTTAAGGTAGAAGCCATAACAGACATTCCAACCTCTTTGGCACCAAGATAAGCCGCATCAAAAGCATCATAGCCAAGCTTTCTGTATCGGTAAATATTTTCAAGTACAACTACCGAGTTATCTACAAGCATACCGATACCTATACTTATACCACCAAGGGAGATAATATTAAGTCCTATATCAAGCAGATACATACATGCAAAAGTTCCAAGAACTGATGTAGGTATTGAAACTGATATTACAAGCGAAGGCTTAACACTTCTTAAGAAAACATAAAGGACGATAAATGCCATTATAGTACTTATAATAGCTGTCTGTAATACGTTTTTGACCGATACTTTGATGTATGAAGATGTATTTGTAAGCATAAATACATCTATTTCCGGATATTCATCATTTATTTTATTAAGTTCTTTTACTATTTCATTTGAAATATCAACAATGTTTGCATTTGACTGCTTTGAAATAGTCAATAGAATACCCTTTTCATCATTGATATATGCTTTTGTTGTTCCCTCAACAGCTGTTTCAGATACAGAGGCAACATCGCTAAGTCTTACAACTCCGCCTGAAGCAGTCATAACAGGCATATTTTTTATATCCTCTATGGATGTAAACTCTCCGACAGTCCTTAACTGAAGATCGTAGATACCGTCAGCTACGTTACCCGAAGGATAATTGATGTTTTCAGCCATAAGGTAAGTTGCTATCTGGTTCATGGTTATACCATAGCCTTCAAGCCTTTCTTTATTGACAACTACCTGAATTTCTCTTTGCTCATTGCCCATCATCCCTACAGATGCAACACCCTCTATCCTTTCAATACCGTTAA
>SVDG01000116.1 GCA_015057875.1 Lachnospiraceae bacterium
CTGTCTATTATAACACCCGCAAGCCTTGCAGGGCAAACAAGGGTAACTTTTTCCTCTCTGCCGCCATACATGGCAAATGTCTTTTTGGCAAAAGCGGCAAGATCAAAATCCACAAACCTGTCTTTGCCAACCCTGTTTTCATCAAGCACCTGTGTAGCCTGCATTTTGTCCACCCTGTAGTGCTTTATGGCATCTGCATCCTCATCGTAGGCAATAAGATAATAGTTTTCATCATCCCATGTAAGCGCCCAAGGGCTTACTTTATAGACCGCCCCGTCCTTTTTAAGCTTAAGCTTCTTTTTGACTGTCCACTCCGCATAGTTAAATGCTATCTTAGCGTTTGAGTGGATGGCATTATGTATCTTATCAACATTATAATAAATAGTTTCATTATACGTTTTAGGCCTGTTGTATATAAAAACATCCCTCTGCAGCTGCTGTGCCTCATATTTGCTTGTAAGGCTTTCAAGTTTACTGATAAGCTCCTGGGATTTTTTTGATGTAATAAATTTAGATGACTGCACCGCATCCACAAGGAGCTTAAGTTCAGCCAGCTCAAAATCCCTTGACGCAACATAGTATCCTGCATTTGCACCCTTCTGCTGAACAATATCCATACCATATTCCTGAAGAGCCGCTATGTCGTTATAAATACTTTTCCTCTCTGCAGATACATCATACTCCTTAAGTGCCGCACAAAGATCCGTTGCAGTCATAATGTGGTTTTCATCCGTTTTGTTAAGTAATATATCCATAAGATAAAGTATCTTAAGCTTGTTGTTCTGCGTAGCCATCTGCCTCATCTCCTTTTGTATATGATACCACACTTAAAAACTTATTACATCATCTTCACAGCTTTTTGGCGGTACATACTCTCTCCTTTTTGACCCGTCCACAACTTTACATATTATTTTTGTACTTGTCATAAACTTTACCTCAACAGTAAATGTGTTATTTACAAGATGCCCCACTGCACCCGCACTGCTTGTACCCAAAGCAACAGTATTTATTGAGTTTGCAACATAGCCGACCGTTCCTATGTACTTCATCTCTGCCCTGATGGCTTCAGTATCAAAGGGATTGTGTGGCTCCTTAACGCACCTTATACGCCTGCCGATGGCAAAAGGCTTAAACCCATAGTAATTGTAAAACCCCGTTAATGTTATATATACTTCCTTCATATCAGCACCCCTCTTCTATTTTTATTTATTTTATATGAGATGGTGTACAGGAAGATGGACAAAGAAAAACCCGCCAATAAGGCGGGCAATTATTTATTCATATAGTTAAAGAGTTCTCATAATGTTAGCTTGCCTTCTGCTCAAGCCTGAGCCTGTCAGCTATAAGGGCGATAAACTCCGAATTTGTGGGTTTTCCCTTGTGGTTATTGATAGTATAGCCAAAAAGCTCATCGATAGCGTCAATCTTGCCTCTGTTCCAAGCAACCTCTATGGCGTGGCGGATAGCCCTTTCCACCCTTGAGGGAGTGGTGTTGCATTTTTTTGCAATTGACGGATAAAGCTCCTTTGTGATGTAGTTTAAAACATCCATATCGTTAACGCTCATTATGATAGCCTCACGCATATAGTGATAACCGCGTATGTGTGCAGGCACGCCTATCTCGTGGAGTATGCTTGTTACCTTTGTTTCAAGGTCATAGGCGGCCGCCTCCGGCTTCATATTTTTAACCGGCACATTAAGCTTACCTGTTTCCGTTCCTTTTTCGTTTTTAAGCTGTCTTATCCTGCTTGCAAGGGACTCCATATCAAAGGGCTTTAAAAGATAATAATCTGCTCCAAGGGCAAAGGCTCTTTCCGTTATCTTATCCTGATTAAGCGAAGAAAGCATTATAAGCACAGGCCTTTTTATTTCCTTTGATGCGTTCATTTTTTCAAGCAGACCGAGCCCGTCAAGGCGGGGCATTATACTATCTATAAGTGCCACGTCATACTCGTTCTTTTTCATCTTTTCAAAGGCTTCCATTCCGTCCTCTGCTATATCTTTAACAACAATGTCCTCCTGCGAATTAAGGTAGCTGCTTAATATATCACAAAAATCCCTGTTATCATCTGCCAATAATACTTTTATCTTTTCCTTACCCAAAACATATCCCTCCGACAAATATTTTATACACCAATTACCAATTTGTTGTAATAACTGGAAGTTTTTTCCTTTTGTCCGTATTATAAAATATTTATCAGCCTTTTGCAATATGTATTTTCCATATTTTATGACAAAAAATATTGCATTTATCGTCATTATTATACATATCGTGATGCGCTTTTCAAAATAAAAAGCTATGCATTCAGTTTCCTTTCCCGCATAGCTTTAATTCTTTATATTCCTTCGTTCCTTCCCTCTCTCATCATAAGCGAAAGGACTGCTTCTCTGGCGTTTTTGTTCTCAAAAAGAACTTTATTTATCTCTTCGAGGATAGGCATATCCACACCATATTTATCCGCAAGGGCTTTTGCGGCTTTGGCTGTGTTAACACCTTCAACTACCATATGTACTTCTTCAACGGCCTCATCAAGAGTTTTTCCCTGACCTATAAGTATACCAGCTCTTCTGTTTCTTGAATGCATACTTGTACAGGTAACTATAAGGTCCCCTATACCGGAAAGACCTGAAAATGTCATAGCATCCGCACCCATAGCAACACCAAGGCGGCTTATCTCAGTCATTCCCCTTGTCATAAGGGCGGCTTTTGTGTTATCACCAAAACCAAGGCCGTCCGTCATACCTGCCGCAAGAGCAATAACGTTTTTAAGGGCTGCACCCATCTCAACACCTATTATATCCTCGTTTACATACACTCTGAATGTGGAATTCATAAACTCGCCCTGGAGCATTTTTGCCGTTTCAATATTCCTTCCCGCGATAACACAGGCTGTTGGTATATCCCTTGCAACCTCCTCTGCGTGAGAAGGTCCGCATAATGTAAATACCTCATTTTCCGGGAAAAGCTCCTCAAGCACTTCTGATAATCTTAAAAGAGTACTTTCTTCTATACCCTTGGATACGTTTACTATTATCTGGCCTTTTTTCACAAAGGGCACGAATTTTTCCATATTTACTCTAATAAGTTTTGAGGGGAGGGCGTTTATTATTATATCCGCGCCCT
>SVDG01000012.1 GCA_015057875.1 Lachnospiraceae bacterium
ATCTATAATAGCCTGAAGGTTGGTTCCGCCTCCTGAAACAAGGGCTCCTATTTTAAGCATATCTCTACCTCTTCTTTTCCTTTTGTAACCTTACCGATGATATAAGCTTTCTCGCCCATTGCCTCAATAGTTGCAAGTGCTTTTTCAGCGTTCTCTTTATCCGCAACCATTATCATACCAATACCCATATTAAATGTGTTGTACATATGTTTTCTTTCAACATTTCCTCTCTTCTGCATAACCTCGAAGATAGGAAGAACAGGCCATGTACCCTCTTCGATAAAAGCTGTAAAGCCCTGTCCTTTAGGGAAGCATCTGGGGATATTCTCATAAAATCCACCGCCTGTGATATTGCTGATACCTTTGATCTTAGCGTTTTTGATAACTTCAAGAACAGTTTTAACATAGATCTTTGTAGGTGTTAAAAGAGCCTCGCCTAATGTCATACCAAGCTCTTCAATATATTCTTTTACATTTTCCTCATCGGGCTCAAATATTTTTCTTACAAGTGAGAATCCGTTTGAATGAACACCGCTTGATGCAAGACCGATAATAACATCACCTTCAGCTATATCCTCGCCGTTGATGATTTTAGGTTTATCAGCAATACCTACAGCAAAACCTGCCATATCATAATCATCAAGTGAATAGAAGCCGGGCATCTCTGCTGTTTCACCACCGATAAGAGCCGCACCTGACTGACGGCATCCTTCTGAAACGCCTTTAACTATCTCTGCGATCTTTTCAGGTACGTTTTTACCGCAAGCGATATAATCAAGGAAGAATAAAGGTTCTGCACCGTTGCAGATAATATCGTTAACACACATAGCAACACAGTCGATACCTACTGTATCATGCTTATCCATAAGGAAAGCGATCTTAAGTTTTGTTCCAACACCGTCTGTACCTGAAATAAGCACAGGATCTTCCATATCCTTAGCCTTTGCTAAAGAAAACATACCGCCGAAACCGCCGATATCCATAAGCACTTCTTTTCTAAAAGTGCTTTTTACATGCTCACGCATAAGTTCCACTGATTTGTAACCGGCCTCTACGTCTACACCGGCATCTTTATAGTTAAGACCCATCAGAAATTCTCCTCCCAACAGTAAATACACAGCAAAATACTGCTGCTAAAAATTATATTATTCCAAGTTTATTTTTACACACCACACCATAAAAGTCAATAAATCAAGACAAATACGGATATACAAAAAAGTGGGCTATTTAAACCTTTTTTCGTTCAATTTCATAAAAGTTTATAGATGCTGTATCTATTTCCTTAAGCACTATCTGTTTTTTGTACTTATCCATAAGCTCTTTTATATAAATATCACCCTTGCCCGCAAGAGCAGAAAGCACTTTTTTGTTGGATGACACCGTTACCTCATCAAATACCGTTGATGAAAAAATAACACCTATTTCTCGCTTTATTTTTTCACAGGTATATTCAACATTCGGCAGATGACCGTTACCCCTACAGGACGGACATACTCGTCCTATTATATCCGCATTGGAATTAACTGTCTTTTTACGGGTTATCTCCATAAGCCCCAGCCTCGTTATGCCGTGAACATAAGTCTTTACCCTGTCTTTTTTAACAGCAGCCTCCATGACCCTTATAAGCTCCTGCCTGTCCTCTTCGCTTTTCATGTCTATAAAATCTATAAGTATGATACCCGAAAGGTTACGCAGACGTATCTGCCTTGCGGCCTCATAAGCTGCTTCTATATTTGTTTTAAGTATTGTCTTTTCTATATCCTTTTTGCCCGTAAACTTTCCTGTGTTCACGTCTATAACATCCATAGCCTCTGTATGCTCTATCACAAGAAAGCCTCCGCTTTTAAGCCATACCTTTTTGTCAAATATCTTATCTGCCTTGCTTTCGACCATATAGTTTTCAAACAAAGGTACAGTTTCATCATAAAAAATTACTTTTGTATCCTCTTCGCCGTAAAAAGCAAGAAGCTCAGATATATGATCATACACCGCCCTGTCATTTATAACTATCTCGTCTATCCCTTTGCCTATAAGCTCGATTATCATTTTATCGGCAGAGGACATTTTTTTATATAAAAGTACAGGTGGTTTTATATAATCAGCTTTTTTTGTTATTGCCTCGGCATTTCTAAGAAGGACATCAAGTTCTTTTTTTATATCCTCCTCGGTTTTTCCCTCAGCACCCGTCCTTACAATAACACCGTAGCCTTCAGGTATATTGTGTACTACTGCATCCCTTATCCTTTTTCTTTCTTCTACAGAGTCAATTTTCTTTGAAACCCCAACACCCTTATCATCAGGTAAGCACGCAGAATCTTCCCGGATAAGAGAGCTTTCTTGTAAGCACAGCACCTTTTTCGTTTATGGGCTCTTTTTCGGCCTGTACAATAACAGCATCGCCCTGCTTAATATCATAATCATCAAGGTAAAGAATTCCGTTTTTCTCCTCGCCGATATTGATAAAAGCAGCACCTATGCCCTTTACAACGCTCTCAACTCGTCCTGCATAAATGTTTCCCACAACACTTTTTTCAGCCTTATTTTCAAACATAAGCTCATTAAGCTCGCCACCCTCAACAAGTGCTGTCCTTGTAAAAGCAAGGTTTGAATCAATAAGTATCCTATTCATCGATACCTACCCCCGAATCAAGGCTTACTATTTCGTCTTTTTCATTGCGTCTATACATATCCACCCGGTTGTAGCTTACCATAAACCTTTCGTAAGGAACGTTGAAGTAATTGCATAAGCTTTCCACAACACTTTCAGGCTTAAGATTTCTTCTGCTTCCGGCTGAAAGGAGCATATAAAGAGACGCTTTACCATTTGCAGATATATCGTTAAGGGTAAGTATATCCTCGCGGATATTTACTTCCTTACAGCTTTTTTTTGTTTTTTTGACAACAAGAATTTCTTCCTGTTTTATATAACCCTTAAGGCCATCCTTAAGCATTTCATCTGTTATACCCTTGTTGAATGTGACCGTATATGATGCCGCATCAACTGCCGCCATTGAGTTAAGTGTCTTCTCTTTAAGCCTTACAACGTTTGCAACCTTAAAGCCTACAGGCATAACTTCATTGAGCCTGTCCTTTATTTCTCTGGCAGGAAGTACCTCCTTAAACTCAAAGTCGCCATATTCACCCTCACTTGTTGTGCCGAGAGTAAGCGGACTTGCAAATGACATAAGCTGATGAGGGTTAAAGCCCTGTGAATAGCCTATGGGAAGCCCTGCTCTTTTTATGGCTCTCTGAAAATATCTCATAACATCAAGGTGAGAGATAAACTTTACATCATCACCTTTTTCAAATTTAATCCTGTATGCTATCAAAACAAATACCTCCTCCGAAGCATTTTGCCCCGCAGTTTTGACACTCCTGTCTGCAGTTAGGAGTGGTTTCGGCTCTTTCAGCCTTCATTCTTTCTTCTATCAGGAACCTCTTGGATACACCTACAGAAATATGATCCCAAGGTAATATCTCATCAAATTCTCGTTTTCTGTTAGCATAAAAATGAGGGTCTATGCCTGTTTCTTCAAAGGCCTGAAGCCATTTATCATAGTCGAAGAACTCACTCCATCCATCAAAAAGACAGCCTAATTCCCATGCTCTTACTATGGCCTTGCCTATTCTTCTGTCACCCCTTGCAAGCACTCCTTCAAGGGCAGAAAGTTTTGTATCATGGTATGAAAATCTTACCTGCTTGCGGTTTATGCTCTTTTTGACCATGCCACCTTTACGGCTGAAAGTTTCATATCCATCCTGTGCATCCCACTGGAAAGGAGTAAAAGGCTTAGGTACAAAACAAGAAGCAGAAGCTGTAACACTAACAGGTCTCGGCCTCTTTTCTTTTGGAAGCTCATAGAATCTTTCAACTATCTTCTCACACAGATTGCTTATTCCGTATAAGTCATCATCTGTTTCCGTAGGAAGACCGATCATAAAATAAAGTTTAACTTTATCCCATCCTCCGTCAAAAGCAAGGGCGCAGCCGTTAAGTATCTCCTCTTCTGTGAGGTTTTTGTTTATAACATCACGAAGACGCTGTGTTCCTGCCTCGGGTGCAAAGGTAAGACTGCTTTTTCTTACTTCCTGAAGCTTTTCCATAAGCTCAAGAGAAAAGGCATCTATACGCAAAGAAGGAAGCGAAAGGTTTATATATTTTTCTTTGTATTTATCAATAAGTCCATTTGCAAGAGGCTCAAAATCGGTAAAATCGCTTGTACTTAGTGATATAAGTGAGATCTCATCGTGACCCGATGTACAAACAAGGCTATCTGCCTGTTTAAGGAGCGTTTCTGCTTTCTTTTCCCTTACAGGCCTGTAGGCAAAGCCCGCCTGACAGAAACGGCATCCCCTTATACAGCCTCTGAAAAGCTCAAGTGTGACCCTGTCATGAACAACATCAAGCAGAGGAACAAGCTGTTTTTCAGGAAAAAAAGCATTATCCATATCTTTAACGATAAGCTTTCTTATGACCTTCCTTGCATCAGGATGATTAGGTTCAAAGGAAGCTATTTCTCCCGTTTCTTTATAAGTAACATCATAGAATTTAGGTACATACATACCGTCTATTTTAAGAAGCTTTTCAAGAAATTCATCCCTTGAGCCGCCATTCTTTTTATTTTCTTTATAGAGGTCAAGTACTTCGTCATACGCTACTTCTCCCTCGCCCATATAGAAGAAGTCTACAAAATCAGCCAGAGGCTCGGGGTTATATGCACATGTACCTCCGCATACAACTATAGGGTCTCCCTCTTTTCTATCCTTGGCATAAATGGGTATGCCTGCAAGAGAAAGCATATCTATAACATTTGTGTAGCACATTTCATACTGAAGGGTAAAACCAACAAAATCAAACTTATTGATAGGCTGCTGGCTTTCAAGGGCAAAAAGAGGTATATCCTTTTCTCTCATTATTTTTTCAAGGTCTGTCCAGGGAGAAAATACCCTTTCACAATAGGTATCCTCTCTTCTGTTAAGGAAATAGTAAAGTATCTGAAGACCAAGACAGCTCATACCTATTTCGTAAACATCGGGGAAACAGAAAGCAAACCTTATATCAACATTTTCAGGGTCTTTTACGACCATATTTATTTCGTTACCCGTATATCTTGCAGGTTTTTCAACACTGAGCAAAATATCGTCTGATAAAAATCTTTTCATATATGATTCCTCCAAATTACAGATAACTATATAATACTCTAAAAGGCCTTATTTTTGCAATAAAAAAGAACGCTGTTAAAGCGTTCTCATTTAACTACAATGCTTTCTCCCCTTGCCTCATATTCTTTAACTACTTCATCAGTATATGTAAGAAATGTAAACTCATAAGGGTCGATATATTCCCCTCCAAATTCTATGCCATAATGCAGATGCGGCCCTGTGGAAAGCCCTGTATTTCCTGTCAGGGCAATCGTTTCACCCCGTTTGATCAAATCCCCCGCTTCCTTCAAAATCTCTTTAAGATGTGCGTAGGTTATCCTGTATCCATTTACAGTTTCATAAACAAGAACATTACCTAGAGTTTCCGATTTCCTTATCTCAACAACCCTGCCGTCACAAACAGCTATAGCCTCTGTCCCTGTTTCGACAGAAATATCTATACCGTTATGGAATTCCAAAACGCCCAGCACAGGATTTTTTCTTTCTCCGAATGATGAAGTTATCACTCCTTCAACAGGGTTAAGGAATATAATTTCTTCCTCCTTTTCATCTTCAGTTATTCTGTTTCCGGCAAAATCATCTCTGGCGGAAGGGTGTTTATTATTTCGCTCTCTTTTTCCTCCTCTTCCCCGTTATTCATTATTTCTTTTATGGCCATAACACTTGATGATAAGACCTCCTTTATACCTTCAAGATCCATATCCTCACTTACAGCTGTATGCAATGTATCCCTCGCAAAGGATAAAAAGCTTAAATTAGCCGCCGCAAGGGCAAAAACCACAAGCAGAAGACTAAAAAATGCCTTTACAGATAGCCTGTCCTTTTTGTTTTTCTTTTTATATGACGCTGAACGTCTTTTTTTAACCATGCAAGCACCTCCCTATAAATAAATATATGGGACAGGTGCCTGTTTATTACCTTTAAAAATTTAATAATAGTTTGCAATATAACTTATGTTATTTTATAATTAAAGTTTGAATGGAGGTTATATTTATGTTAAAAAAAGTATCAGTTTTAATTTTGGTCTTATCCCTAGCTTTATGCAGTGCCTGCGGTAAAAAGGAAGAGGTCAAAGAAAGCCGTACCGTAAGCTATGAGGAGCTTGGGCTGACATACACAACACCCGATGCGTGGAGAGAATTTGAGTCTAAAAACCTTCACTTTTCTGCATACAACATGGAAGATATTTTCACAGTGATCGACTACTCATATATCACAGAAGAAGATTATGATAAATATTTGCAGCGTGAAGCTAACAGTATTGATGGCTTCCTTATGAGCATTTGCAAAATTGTTGTTATAGAAGCTAAAAATTCTGATAGTAAAAATGTTAATACTCTTTTCAGTCTTTATGACGATGTTGTAAAAGCGGCAGAAAATGATGGCTACGAGTATTATGTTATTTATAACTACAACGGCAAAGAAAACTTCCTTCCCGAAAAGGATACTGAAAACTACAAAAAAATGGTAGAAACTGTACCCGAGCTTATCAGTTCTGTAAAAGCTTTTGACTTTGATGACACTCTTCTTGCTAAAAAAACTGAAGAAGCCGCAAAAATGATAACATTCATAACAAAAACCCTTGAGGGCGAAGATATAAACAGCTCTGTTTTTGCAGGCTATGACCTTACACTTTTAAACTTCTGGGGAACAAATGCATATCCGAAAATAAATGAACACGCCGTTTTACAGGAAGTTTATGAATGGATCGAGCAGGAAGGTCTTAATGTTAATATAATAATGGCTGTTACAGACACTCCTTCAGCAGAAAATGAATCCATCGCATTACAGGCAAAAGCTGATGCAGGTGCTGAATTTACAAGCATAATGCTTGACGATACCCTTGCAAAATGGGTCTTAAATAACCTTAACGGTATACCTACAACAGTTTTTGTAAATAACGAAGCTATAATAATAAGCAATAAAACCGAAGGTGTAAAAACTGCAGACCAGTATAAAGAACTTATTATAGAAGCACTTAAAGAAGTTAAATAATCTTTTAAGGGGAGGATAAATTTATGAAGAAAGTATTGGTAGTATCAACAAGTTTAAGAGATGAAAGCAATTCCGATACACTCGCAATAGCTTTTTTACGCGGTGCAAAGGAAGCGGGAAATGAAACCGAATATGTAACTCTTCAGGATAAAACAATCTCTTTCTGCAAAGGCTGTAATGCCTGCCAGCACGGACAGAAGCCCTGTGTAATTAAAGATGACGCAGTTGAAATAGCAGAAAAAATCAAAAACGCTGACGTAGTTGCATTTGCTACACCCATTTACTTCTACGAAATGGCAGGTCAGATGAAAACAATGCTTGACCGTTGTTATCCTCTTTATGCTATAGGCCATAGCTTCAAAGATGTATACCTCATCGCTACCTCCGCTTCTCCCGAAGAAAAGGCTATGGACGGAGCGATCAAAGGCCTTGAGGGCTGGGTCGAATGCTCTGAGGGAGCACACCTTGCAGGTGTTGTTAAAGGAGTCGGCATAGAGTTTGCAGGAGATGCTTTTAAAAACAATGATATGCTTCAGATAGCATACGATATGGGTAAAAATGTTTAAACAATAAAAAAGAGGGTCACCCCTCTTTTTTTATTGCTCCCAAAGCACCGTTTCTCTTCCGTTATCCTCTACATATACTATTTTTTCCACTTTCTTAAACTCAATATATTTCATTGTATGGTTGTATTCTTCAGCCTTATTATTAAATATAGTTGTACCTATTTTAGTTATATAAACAGCACCTTCTTCAGCTTCAGCACCTTCTTCTTTCATACTTTCATAACCTTTATACCTTATTGTTGATAAATGGTAGAGGCTTGACCATGTAACAACAGAAATATACTTATGCTCGTCTATAATATTCCCTGATACCTTAATTTCACTTTCAGCATCGGGGATTATAACTGTATAAACATCATTCTCATCCGATGAGACAGTATTTACAGTCCCTGTATCATCGTCAATTATCTCAAGCTCATTAACAGGGTAAACCTTTGCTGATACTGACACATTTTCAAGTCCTACATCTTTAATTGGCATTGTAAAAAGCAAATGATATGCAGAAATAATAATTACCATAATACCTACACAGCATATCACTGTTTTTTTGAATTTATTATTGATTCTTTTTTTGACCATTTTAAGACTATCTTCCATAATCATCTCCTCCTCATCTTTTTCTTTGTATTCGACAAGGGGTTCTCCATTTATCATTTTCCGTATATGATCCCTGCATTCTCCGCATTCTTCTATATGCTCTTTAACAGCTGATCTGCTCTGATCGCTACATACTTCATCTATATACAAAGGCATGATATCTTTTATAAGTTCGCACGGATATTTCATTATACTTCCTCCTTTATATAAACCTTTGCCCTATAATAAGTAACTCTCGCCCAGCTTTCTGTTTTATCAAAAATCATTGCTATCTGCAAAAAAGAAAGCTCACCAAATGTCCTTAGCCAAAAAACTTCTCTATAAGGTTCCTTCATGTTGTGCAAAATCCTGTGGATTGCAAGAGCAGTTTCTTTATCCGTAAAATACTTTTCAATATCTTCATCAGATACCTTTATCTCATGTTGAATATTTATATTTCTTTTTTGATGTCTGGCATATGAATAGAATGTGTTTTTAGCTATCTGGCACAGCCATGTTCCTATTTTGTATTTATCATCATATTTCCCTAAGTTTTTTAGAGCCTTAAAGAATGTCTCCTGTGTTATCTCCTCTGCAAGCTCCGGATCTTTGCAAAGATTAACTACAAACTTATATACATAAGCAAAATACTCTTTATAAATACTGTCAAAATCCTGCACAACCTCACCTCCCTTGTCATATATGATACTTTAAAAACGATATTTCGTTACAAAAAAAGATACCGGAATTTTCCGGTATCAATATTTATGTGTGTATCCTTAATTTTTCTATTCTGTTTTTATCTATTTCCTCAACAACAAACCTGATGCCGTCATATTCGACCGTTTCACCAGCCTCAGGGAATGTTCCAAGTACTCCTATTACAAAGCCTCCGATAGTATCAAAATCCTCGGACTCTATATTTGTACCTATCATTTCGTTAACATCATCTATATGTGTGCTTCCGTCAATGATATATTCGTCTTCCTTAACGACCTCGATATCCTCTTCGACCTCATCATATTCATCGGCTATCTCGCCAACTATCTCTTCAACAAGGTCTTCAAGTGTAACAAGTCCGCTTGTTCCGCCGTATTCATCAACAACGATAGCAACGGGTATCCTCTTTGTTCTCATTATCCTGAAAAGCTCGCTTGTTCCCTTTGACTCATAGGTGAAAAAAGCATCTCTGATATAATCCTTGATGTCAAAACCTTCCTCGGGACTGAATACAACGTCCTTATAGTATACTATACCGATTATGTCATCAATATCCTCACCATATACAGGTGCTCTTGAAAACTGCTCTTCTTTAAAAAAGCTTATTAGCTCTTCTCTTGAAATGTCAGCCTTAACAGCCTCTATGTCTGTTCTTGGTGTCATAACATCCTTAGCCTTTGAATCACCAAATTCAAAAACATTGTTTATCATCTGGCGTTCTTCCGTTTCAAGCACACCCTCCTCATGGCTAACATCAACCATGGTTTTAAGCTCAGCTTCTGTTATAAGGGGTGTTCTCTTTGAAGGATCGGCACCAAAAAGCCTGACAATAACCCCTGTTACAGCATTAAAGATAATAACAAACGGTGTAAGCAGCTTAGTTATTATTATAATAGGTCCTGCAAATCTCAATGAAATCTTTTCACTGTTCTGTGCGGCTATGGTTTTTGGTGTTATCTCGCCAAAAATAAGAACTACTATAGTCATAAAAGCTGTAGCGATGCCAACACCCTTTATAGGGTCAATGCTTATGGCAATTGCCGTGGCAATAGATGATGCACAGATATTTACTATATTGTTTCCGATAAGTATAGTGCTTAAAAGCTTGCCGGGATCATCAGTGATCTTTGCAACTTTATCGGCATTTTTTATATTATCATCAACCATATTCCTCAGCCTTATCTTACTTAAAGATGTAAGGGCTGTTTCAGCAGCAGAAAAAAACGCTGAAAAGCATATTAAAACAAGTAAAATAATAAATGGCCATGGCCCAGCGGGCATTTAAATCACTCTCCTAATACTCAAAAACAATAAATTACAGTATACAATAATACCATAAACAAATAATTTTTCAATATAAATATATACGGCAACCTCATCAGTTTGTTTCATTCATAACTGATAAAAGATATGCCATATCAGTCTTCTCTTTTTCTGTAACAGCCTTCACCTTAAGCGGCGGGCCATCAAGTATAACGATAACATCAGATAAAAGCATTGCTTCCTCAAGATCATGAGTTATGAATATGCAAAGCTTGTCTTTTACAAGGTCCTTTACTGCATCAATAACAGCGGATTTGGTTTTAACATCTATCCCTTTAAAAGGCTCATCAAGGAAGATCATATCTCCTCCGTAGGCAACAGCTCTGGCTATCGCTACTCTCTGCCTCATACCTCCGCTAAGCTCTTCCGGAAGCTTAGAGCTATGTTCGGAAAGTCCCATTTTATCAAGGATATCATTACAAAGTGTCTCATCGTCATTTACAACAAGCAGATTCCTTTTAGCACTTATCCAGGGTATAAGTCTGTCCTCCTGAAAAACAAAGGATATTTTTGAGTTTTGTGTTCCCTCTATACTTCCCCCATCTGTTTTTTCAAGGCCGGCTATGCAGTTTATAAGTGTGGTTTTGCCGCAGCCGGATTTTCCAAGAAGGCAAACAACACCCTTATCGGGAAAAGAAAAACTGAAATCATCAAGAACATTTGTATCGTATTTTTTAACAAGTTTTTTTATCTCTATAGCCATTTCAGCACCTTCTTTTCAGATAATACCTGTCAACCACAAAATTGATAAGCACAACAAAAAGCTTTTCAACAATAACACTCATAACAACAACTACCGCTGTCCACGCAAAAAGCTCAGGTGTTTCAAGATATATTTTGCTGTTATAAAGCTGTTTTCCTATGGAAAACTTAGGTGTACAAATAACCTCCGCCGCAATTCCCGACTTCCACGCAAGGCTTAAACCTGTTACACAAGCCGTTTTAAAAAAAGGAAGTACAGACGGTATATAAATATTCTTAACAGTTTTTATCCTTCCGAAATCGAATATCCTTGCCATTTCAAGAAGCTTTTTATCAGTACGCCTTATCCCCTCTGATACATTTGTCCACACAACAGGAAAAACCATAAGGAAAGATATAAAAGCAGGCACTGTGCCACTTTTTAGCCATACAAGGGTAAGTATTATAAAAGATACTACCGGTGCCGCCTTAACAAGGCTTATCACGGGATAAAAAAAGTCATAGGCAAATGGTATAACAACAGTTATCACGGCAAAAACCGTACCAAACACAACCGCTATAATATACCCTTCCGTCACTCTTAAAAACGACATAAAGACGGACTGCCAGAACAATCCGTCTTTTATAAGTTCACCTAAAGTTTTGAGCACACCAACAGGAGATACAAAAAGTACCTCCATGTCGATAACCATATAAAGAAGCTGCCATACAGCAAGCCATAATAACGCTATTACAATTTTACCTGTTATTTTATTTCGCGTAATAGAATTCTTCATCGGGGAGTGCTCCTCCTACTGATTTAGGGTTAGCGTTGAAAAGTATATTAAAGAAAGGCTCTACTGTTGAAACCATTTCTTCACCATCAATATAAACTATGTTACAGTTAGGTATAGCCTTAGCCGCAACTGCCGCCTTAGGCATGATCCCTGCAGCTTCTACCATAGCTGATGCATCTGCAACATTGCTGTTTACAAACTCGATAGATGCTTTATATTCCTCAAGGAATTTATCAAATGCCGCTTTATTGTTTGCGGCAAACTCTTTGTTAACAACTATGCAACCCATTGTAAGAGCGCTACCCTCATACTCTGTACCTTTTACAGCCTTATCCCACTCTTCTGTTAAGTTAAGGGCTACCCTTGCATCAGGGTTATTCATTAAAACAGATGTAAGATGAGGCTCGGGAACGATACCTACCTTAACCGTACCTGCAGCAAGTTCAGCCGCAAGTTCACCGTGTTCTGTTCTGTATTCAATGCTTGCTGGTGTAACTGATGCTGTTTCAAGTATAAAGTTTGTTGCATATTCAACTGTTGAGCCCTGTCCTGATGATACCACATCCACACCATTTAAGTCTTCAATCGATTTGATAGTATCACCGTTTTCAACAACATATAAAATACCAAGTGTGTTAAGTGCCGCAATCTGTATTTTGCCCTCTGTTTTATTGTAGATCGTAGGTGCAAGATTTGAAGCAACTGCCGCAACATCAAACTCACCTGAAATTATGCCTGCCATAGCCTCATCAGGTGCGGCACAAACTGTAAAGTTATAGGTGTTGAATGTCTCTCCCGCTGTGCTGTCGTTAATAAGCTTTGCAGCACCAATGCCCGTGGGGCCTTTAAGCACAGCCATATTGATATTTACAGGCTCAACTTCTGCCATATCAGTTACTTCTGTTTTTTCTGTTGTATCCTCTGCAGGTTTCGCACATGCTGTTAATGCCCCAAAGCACATAGCCGCAGAAAGGATAACTGCTAAAAATTTCTTCACTTTCTTTACCTCCTGTATTGCTCACATTTTGTATAGCTTTATATAAATAAAGCTATTTTTGTATTTTACCACGTTCAGATATAAAGTCAATATTTTTCATACTAAAAAAATATGATATAATGTATAAAAGGAGGTGATCCTATGAGGATACTTGTTGATGCCGATGCCTGTCCCGTTAAGGAAATCATTGTTGAAACCGCAAAAAAATATGATCTTTCCGTGATAATGTTCTGCGATACAAGTCACATGATCTATGACGGATACAGTGAAACAATAGTTGTTGATAAGGGTGCAGACAGTGTAGATATTGCCCTTGCAAACAGAATAACAAAGGGAGATATAGCCGTTACGAACGACTACGGTCTTGCCTCACTTATACTTGCAAGAGGTGCAAAACCACTTGGCGCAAGCGGTCTTATTTATACTGCCGAAAACATTGATAAGCTTCTTTTTGTAAGGCACATATCAAGAGAAGTAAGAAAAGCAAAAAAAGGCAGAACAAAGGGTGTTCCCCCTCGTTCCGCCAAAGATGACGAAAATTTCAGAAAAAGTCTTATAAAGCTTATAGAAAGTGGACTTGCTTAAGGTATAAAGGTAAGTCCGCTTTTTTCTCTTACAGAAAGGTTCCCATTTGTGTCTATAACTCTTACCCTGCCAAGAAAATGACTGTATTCCTCCAACGGGTAATAAACCGAGTTATCAAAGTCTTCAACAACACCAAATCTTTCTCCGCTATCATTATCCTCTACAACAGAAATAACAAACGCCCTGAACACATCATTCCATAAGAAATCCTGTTCTATGTTCCTTGAAGAAACTGTCCGGAAAGTACTTTCATCAGGTACGCTTTTATTTTCTGTATCATCTGAAATGCTGTATCTATGTTCTTCCTGTGTATGTATAACAGGTGAATCAGTTCCTTCCCATGTAATAACAGAAGTGTGTTCTATGCTTTTCCATGCACTTATTTCTTCCCCGTTGTCATCCCACAGACCATTCCAGTATGCCTCTATTGTTTCAGGCAGACTTATTATATTTATAAATCTATCGTCATTCCATAGATACCCTCTGACAAATACATTGTATTCATAAGCACCAAGTCTTTGCGTAGATTCTTCCTTTATAGCTATAACATCCCTGTTTTCTGCCGCAAGCCTTTTTGTTTCCAGCGCTGTAATAGTTTCAAGTGGCCCTATCTCGCCAAGATATAAATATGTGTCGTTATCATCCGCTTTATAAACCGCTATGACCGAAAGATCCGGTCCATAGTCAAGGGCAAGTACAACATCATCTGTTCCATCTCCGTCAATATCCCCTCTTGCTGTTTTTATACTTCGTATATCCTCTGCATTTATGTAACTTATGCGTCCTGTATCGTTAAGCACCTTCTCGGATATTTTAGCTCGGCTGTTTTCGGAATTTATATTAACAAAATCGCCTTCTCTTAACTCGTTTACACCATATATCCTCATACTTAAACCTATCATAGCGCATGCCGCTACAGCCACAACAGCTACAAATTTTTTAACCATATCACCACCCCTTCCGGATTAACAGTATATTCATAAAACAAAAAAATAGAACGGTGATGACCGTTCTATTTAAGTTCCGTTTTTATTCCTGTTTTTTTCATATAGTCGGTAAAAAATGATTTCAATCTTTGAGACTTGCATTTCTCGTTCCATATTATGGATATGCTTTCTTTTGCAAGATCCAGCTTTCCTTCATCCTTAAGGCTGAGTATATAAAACTCTGCTGCATCACAGAAATAGTTTTCATACTCCTGTACACAGTCTCCCTTCCAGAGTGCATCTATGCCTTTAAGGTATTCTCCTTTATAAAGCTCGATTATTTTAAGGGCAGATGAAAGGCTCTGCTCTGAAATAAATTCATCAATACTTGCCCTGAAAGAGATAATATCAGTATTTATACCATCAAGCTTCATTGAATATTTTCCCTTTGAAAGGCTGAAAATATTATCTGAGAACACCTTTTTGACGGTTTTTCTCAAATTATACATTGTGGTATTGAAAATCTCTGTGGCTTTTTTATCGTCATCAATGTCAAAAACATCCTTAACAATATCAGCCTTTGCAACAGGCTTTCCTCCGTGATGAACAAAATAAGCAAAAAGCTCCTTTGTCTTTGCTGTACGCCATTTTATAAGCTCACCCATCTGACCGGCAGAAACTATATCAACCCCGCCAAAGGTTTTTATGCCCGCTTTTTTTACGGTACCCGTTATTTTTATAAGCTCATCTATTATATCGCCATATTTTTTTGTTGAATCAATATAGTCAATAACAGGCCTGTTTACATATCCTACCGCATAGGCAGATACCCTTACCTGTTTCAGTATAAGGCTTATGTATTTTTCGGCATAGTATGAAATATCTTCTCCCTGCCTTGATTTAAGATAAACGATAAGAGGAAGTATCTCGGAAGGAAGTCTCTCCCAGTCAGCATACATTGATAAAAGTTCATTTACAGCCGATAAAGCAAGTTTTTCCTTCTTCATAACAATAAGCATAAATATCGCAGAAGAAAGCTCCTGACGGAGAATAAAGCCCTCTCGGCCCATTTTAATTTCACAAAGATATGAAATACCCTTAATAACGCCCGGATCATCACCGTTAAACAAAGAAACCACGACACGTTTTAAAACGAGCATATGTATCCTTATATTTCTTGATATGTTGCCTATATCTCCTGCCTCTATATCAAATAAAGATATAAGATATTCTTTATCAAGGGTTGCCCCTTCAGCAACCTCACACAGATGCTTCTTAAAAAGCTCAACACTTTCTGTACATCTGTATAAAAATCTTGTGTCATCATCAGCAGATGCAAGTATCTCCCTACTGTTTAAAATACGTGATGCCATGTCAATGTAGTTTTTCATAAACAGCATCATTGATATTTCGGGAATTATATCACCTACAGCTTTAGGCCTTCTAATACATCCAAGATTTATTGTACTTAAATCTGCTGTTGCCGTTTCGTGTTTATCCTCAAGAAGTAAGGAATAAACCATAAGTAGCTTATAAATGCTCAGGCTTTCATACTCACCGTTTACGTTTGCCTCTGTTATAAGTTCTGAACATAACTGTTTTGCCTCCTCTTTTGAGCCAAGCATAAGCAGAGAGCTTATTATACCCGAATTTATTTTTGTATTAAGATAATTATCATAGTTTTTAAGTATTGCTTTTGCCTCTTCATAAGAAGAAAGGCTATTATCAAATTCTGTAAGAATAAAATGAGTATCCCCTTTAAGTATCATAAGGGCAGCTTTATCTTTTCGGCTGTCAACAGAGTCTATATTCTGACACAGTTCTTCTATCAGGCTCAAAGCCTCTTTATATCTTCCCGTTTTTTTTAGGCATACAGCCTTTATCATACGGCAGTACATATCCTTATCATCGTCAATGGAAGAAAGTATTGCACTGACCTCTCCGGCCCCTGACATTTCGATAAACCCGTCAAGGTCATTTTTAACCGCAGGCTCAATATTATCAAAATCCCTTGTAACGGCTCCGTAAATAACCGCCTCTGTATTTTTTCCGTTTGCTATACAAAAATCATAGGCACTTCTTCTTACCCTTAAGCCTGTTTCAGCAAAATTATCTTCGCAATATTTTCTGAAACCGTAGGTATAGAACAATCCTTCATCATCCATTCTTGTTATGGAAATGATGCGTTTTGCCCTGAGCATAAGTATACCTATATCCTCTTCATCAACTATATGTTTTACTATTTCCGGATATATCCTGAACAGAAACGAGGTTTTTATAACAAAATCCTTAAGCCTGTCATCAAAGGCAGAAAGTACTTCTTCATAATAATCTTTTACGGATTTAGCATTATCCCTGTTTAAAACAACAGGTATACCATCACTTTCAATATATTCTTCTATGCTTCCTATATCAAACGCTTCTGCGGCTTCCCTTGCAGTAAAAACCATATCATCATTTTCAAGTATGCTGAGTTCTCCCGAAAGGTAAAGCTTTGAAAACTCAACAGGAAGTATTGAAGCGGATGAGAAAATGAATCTTATATTCTTCCCGCTTAATTCAACAACATCACTTATAAAGCTTAACACTTCTTCATTTCTTATATATTCAAAGTTATCTATTATTACAGATAAGTCCCTTTCCCCCAAAACATCAATTATACAGGAAGGGTCAGTGTTTTCATTAACGGGATCAAAGGATGAGGAAAATGGTTTTACAAAACCGGCAATGAAACTATCTATATCGTTATCATCATTGTCTGCAGTGTACCAGAAAACATTCTTTTTAGTTTTTGCATACAAACAAAGCAGTGTTGTTTTTCCGCTGCCTTTTCCTGCACTAATAAAAAATATTCTTTTTGCTGTATCGTCAAGTTCTTTAAGAAGTCCTTCTCTGATAACAGCGTTTTTGCATAATTCCGGTACAGTATATTTGCCGTTCATATCCGCTTACCTCACAATAATAATCTAAACAAATTATAAACCAAATACTATGGCCTTTCAACATTATTTAAATAAAAATAACGGCATCTTGTAAGATGCCGTCAAATATTGCGATTACTCTATTTCTTTAATAATGCCCTCTCTGTAAGCTCTTAAAAGAAGCTCAAGGTCAGCTATTTCCTTTTTAAGCTGTTTTCCATTATCTGTATCCTTGACCCTTATCCTGTCATTTGTATACTGCAAAGCCACAGTTGATGAATGTATATCTGTTTCTTTCGCTATTGCAGACTCTGTTGACTCAAAAGGCTCGTGAGAAACGAGAACAAGGCCATGGGAATTATAGATAAGAGTATATCCTGCTATACCTGTTTCTCCCTGATATGCTCTTGAAAAACCTCCGTCTATAACAAAAAGCTTTCCATTGGCTTTTATAGGTGTTTCGCCTTTTTTAACCTTTACAGGAACATGTCCGTTTACTATATGGCCCGCTTCAGGGTCAAGTCCAAAGGCCTCAAGCACACCTTTACACACATTTTCATCATTCCTTAAATGATAGTAAGGATTTTTCTCCTCGTGATGTGCCTTTTTATCGCTTACAAAATACTGCTCAAAGGTCGTCATCCTCTGCTTGCCGAAAAGAGGTGAATCCTCTCCGCACCACATATACCAGATAATATCCATACATCTTCTTTTAACATCTGTATGGGGTTTATTGAAATATCCCTGGCGGATAGCTCTTTCAACCGCATCAAAGTATTCTCTTCCCTTATATTTTTCTCCCATAAATTCAACCTCTTTAAGGCTTCCGTCCTCGTTCATGGGCACGCCGCCGTGGAAAAGAAGGTTTGAATTATAAACAGTATATACACTTCCCTTGCTGAAAAGGAACCTTGTATGCTCCTGAAGCTTATCACTGTTCACAAATGAGGATTTGATCTTGTCCATAACAAGCTTTTCGCCATCAGTAAGCTCAAAAGGATCTTCGGGATCAACTGTGGGGAAGTGAATGTCGTTCATAGGATATTCCTCTCCGTAAAGATCTATTGTTCCCTTTTCATAATTTATTTTATCAAAAAGAAGTCTTCCTTCCATTTTAAACTGAGGATTTCTTCTTATGATCTGCGCCTCATATTTGAACTGCATAACAGTTATAGCCTTATGCATTTTGGCAAGAAGCATTTTTTCCTTTTCATCAAGCTCAAGCTCCACAGCGTTTTTAGGTATAAATCTTTCGCAGGGGTCATCTGCATATGTATCCATAGCAAACGTTGCAAGAGGTATGAGGTTAATACCATAATCCTCCTCTATGGTGTCAAGATTGGCATATCTTGCCTGTATCCTTAAAACATTACATATAAGCGCCTGACAGCCCGCTGCGGCACCCATCCACGAAATATCGTGATTACCCCACTGTATATCAACGGAGTGATATTTTGAGATTATATCCATTACCTTTGCGGCGTTGGGTCCCCTGTCGTAAACATCACCTATAACGTGAAGCCTGTCTATAGCAAGACGCTGTATAAGATGTGCTATAGCTGTTATAAATCTGTCCGCCTGATAAAGCCTTATGATGCTTTCTATTATCTCGCTGTAATAAAGCTCTTTTGCGGCTATATTGCCATCCTCGTGGAGCAATTCCTCAATTATGTACGCAAACTCCTTAGGAAGGGCTTTACGCACCTTTGAACGGGTATATTTGGAAGACATTACCTTGCAGATATAAACGAGCCTCTTTAAAGTAGTTTTAAGCCACTCGTCCATATTTTCTTCCTTTTCCGCAATAAGCTCAAGCTTCTGCTCAGGATAATAAATCAAAGTTGCAAGCTCTTTTTTTTCTTCATCCGTCAAAGAGCCGCCGAAAATAGCATCTATCTGGTTTTTAATAACACCCGAAGCATTCCTTAAAACATGGCTGAACGCCTCATATTCTCCGTGTATGTCCGAAAGGAAATGCTCTGTGCCTTTAGGCAGGTTAAGTATAGCCTGAAGATTTATTATTTCAGAGCTGGCCGTATTTATATTAGGATACTGCTTTGCAAGAAGCTTAAGATAATCTATCTGCTGTTCATTTAATTCTTTTTCATAGTTTTCCACTTTTCTGTCCTCCTATGATGACTTACTGTTCAAACTCATCTATCTCATTTTTATCCTTTATTGCATATCCACCTGTTTCTATGTTAAGGAACAAAAGTGCAACACAAATAGCATAAATGATCTGTCCAACCGATGCTATGGTAGTTACAATAGCGGCTGTAAAAAGATTAGTAGCCATAAAACCAAGCACTATGGCTATACCGTTTGTTATAATTACATTTATAAAATAAAAGCCAATAAGCTTAACAGCTATACTTAACCACCTTTTGCCTACTACCTTAAAGCTTGATTTTATACATCTGAAGGGGCCATCGTTTTTAAGTGCTATACATTGGATGTAGAAGGACGTAAATATTACAAAGATAAACCCGGGAATTACAAGAAGCATAAATCCTACAGATAAAAGCAAAATATAAATTATGGTCGCAAAAATCAATGTTGAACCCTTTGAAATCGTATCAACAAACACATTTTTAAAAGGCACCTCTGTTTTGCCATAGCAATAATTATACACAAGTATTGATATTGCTATAGTTGTAAGCGGTACAAAAAACAACTCTATTATCATAACTATAAAGCTGTATCTGTTCATAAGAGCATACTCTGCCGAGGACATAAAGGCTGTAAGCTTTTCGGGGCTCTGCAGTATTACGCTTATATCAAAGCCTGACTGCAGATCCATTATGAACATATTTACAACAGCTGTAAGAAAATTTATGGGTAAAAAGATAAATCCAAGAACTTTAGCATAATTTTTAAAGTCTTTTGTAAACAGATGTTTAGCCATTCTGAAAGCTTCAAAAAAGCCAACTCTTCTTCCGATCAAGTAATTTATAAACATATTATCTCTCCTGTTTGCTTAATAATTCCATTATACTACATTTATCTGTAAAACTATACGATAAAAATAAAATAAATTATTGTTAATTTTATTGGACATTTATAAACTTGTTATTTTAAAGCATTTGGTTTAAAATATATTTTACATCGGAGGTAGCTTATGATCATAGGTTCACACGTATCAATAAGCGGCGGTCTTATCGGCGCCGCAAAGGAAGCCCACTCCTACGGGGCAAATACATTTATGGTATACACAGGTGCACCACAGAATTCTGTAAGGAAACCACTTGACAAGCTTAAAATAGATGAAGGCCGCAGCTTTATGGATGAAAACGGTATAAAAAGCTTTGTTGTACACGCACCGTACATAATAAACCTTGCATCATATAAAGATGATACCTTTAATGCCGCTGTGGAAATACTTGAAAATGAGATATATAGGACTATCGCTTTCGGAAGCAATATCCTTATCCTTCATCCCGGCTCTTTTACTGACAAAGATGCCCATTACGGCATAGATAGGATAGCATCCGGTCTTAACAAAGTTTTAAAGGATGATATGGATATAACTATATGCCTTGAAACTATGGCAGGAAAAGGCTCTGAAATAGGTCGAAGCTTTGAAGAGCTTAAGGCAATAACAGACAAAGTAAACCTTAATAACAAAATAGGTATCTGCTTTGATACCTGCCACGTCCACGACAGCGGATATGATATAGTAAATGATCTTGACGGCGTTATAGCCGACTTTGACAGAATAATAGGACTTGACAGACTTAAGGTATTCCATTTAAACGGCTCCCTTAATCCTCGCGGAGCAAGAAAAGACAGGCACGCAAACATCGGGGCCGAAGATGATAACCCTAAAGGCAAAGATCACATAGGCTTTGAGTGTATATATAAAATAGCTCACCACCCTGCTTCAAAAAATAAACCCCTTATACTTGAAACACCGTGGCTTGACAATAAAACCAATCTTTACAAACAGGAAATAGCACTTATTAAAAACGGAAAGGAAGGTTAATTATGAGTTTACAGGGTAAAACAGCGTTAGTAACAGGTTCTTCAAGAGGCATAGGAAAAGCAATTGCCTTTGCACTTGCAAAAGCAGGCTGTAACATAATACTTAACTGTGCCAAAAGCTCTGATGAGCTTGTTAAAACACAGAATGAGCTTAAGGATATGGGATACTATTCATTTTCATACCTTGCCGATGTTTCCGATTATCAGCAGTGTAAGGAAATGTTTGATAAAATTTATTCCCTTTATTCAAACATCGATATCCTTGTAAATAATGCCGGTATTTCTCACGTTGGCCTTTTTACCGACACAACCCCCGAAGAGTGGAAAACCATACTCGATACAAATATAAACTCCGTACTTAACTGCACATATTTTACAGTACCAAAAATGGTACAGAAAAAAAGCGGATCAATAATAAATATCTCCTCTATATGGGGTGACCGCGGTGCTTCCTGCGAGGCTCTCTATTCCGCATCAAAGGGTGCTGTAAACTCTTTTACAAAAGCAATGGCTAAAGAGCTTGGCCCTAGCAAAATACGTGTAAACGCTATTTCTGCCGGCGTTATAGAGACCAAAATGATAGACTTCCTTTCAGGTGAGGAAAAAGAAGTACTTTCAAATGAAATTTCTCTTATGCGTTTCGGCACACCCGATGAAATAGCACAGGTGGCCCTTATGCTTGCAGATGAAAGAAGCGAATTCCTTACAGGTCAGGTAATAACCGTTGACGGATGTATGTTTTGATTTTTAAGGCGGCTTGACCGCCTTTTATTTTATATAACAGAATTTAATTAAGGAGGTCAGCCATGGCTGAATACAATAAAGTAACGACCGAAATAATAAACGAGCTTGAAAAAATCGTACCTGGCAGAGTTATGACGGGAGAAAACATAAATCCCGACTATGCAAGGGATGAGATGCCTATATACGGAAAGCATATGCCTGAAGCAGCTATCGAAGTGCTTTCAACTGAAGAGATCTCAGCAATAATAAAAATATGTAACTTAAACCGTATCCCCGTTACCGTAAGGGGTGCAGGCACAGGTCTTGCAGGAGGTGCTGTTCCGGTTGCAGGCGGAGTTCTTCTTTCAACCATTAAAATGAATAAAATAATATCCTATGACCTGGAAAATCTTCTTGTTACTGTCGAACCTGGTGTTCTGCTCAATGACCTTGCATCAGATGCGGCTAAACACGGGCTTCTTTATCCTCCTGACCCCGGGGAGAAGTTTGCTACCCTCGGCGGCAATGTATCGACCAACGCAGGAGGTATGCGTGCCGTAAAATATGGCGCTACGAGAGATTATGTAAGGTCAATGACAGTTGTATTACCTACAGGCGAAATAGCCCGTTTCGGAAGCTCTGTTTCCAAAACAAGCTCAGGCTACAGCCTTTTAAACCTTATGATAGGCTCAGAAGGCACCTTAGGCGTTATAACAGAGCTTACACTTAAGCTTATCCCCCAGCCTAAAGAGCTTATAAGCCTTGTTATCCCATTTGAGGATCTTGAAAGCTGTATTTCAACCGTGCCTAAATTCACTCTCAATCATTTCAGACCCCAGGCCCTTGAGTTCTTCGAAAAAGAGATACTTATCTCTTCAGAAGAATATCTTGGCAAGGCTGTTTTCCCCAGAGTTTGTGATGGCATAGAGGTTGGTGCATATCTTCTTGTAAGCTTTGACGGAGATGATATGGATAGCCTGCTTACTACTGTTGAAAAAGCGGCAGAAATGGTGCTTAACGAAGGTGCCCTTGATGTGCTTATTGCGGATACTCCCGCTAAAATAAAAGATGCGTGGGCTGCACGTTCATCATTCCTTGAGGGCATTGAGGAACAGACAAAGCTACTTGACGAGTGTGACGTTGTTGTACCTACAAATAAGATAGCCCCCTTCCTTACATACGTTAAATCCATTGAGGCTGAATTTGACTTTAAAGTTAAAAGCTTTGGTCATGCAGGTGATGGCAACCTTCATATTTACACCTGCAGTAATGATATGGAACTTGATGAGTTCAAAAAACAGGTTGACGTGTTTATGAACAAGATTTATGAAAAAGCAACTGAGTTTAAAGGCCTTGTTTCAGGCGAACACGGCATAGGCTTCGGAAAAATAGATTACCTTGCAAATACTCTCGGAGATATAAACATCCGTCTTATGCAGAACATTAAAAATGCATTCGATCCCAATATGATACTTAATCCCGGAAAGGTTTGTTATAAGCTTTAATATAAAAATATCCCCTATTCTTATGTACTGCCCCAGATTATACGGACAGCACAAAAAATACCCCTCGTAGGAAAATATTAAGTTTTAGTTGGAGTGGCGTAGCGTAAGCGGCGCCACTCCATTTTTTAATTGGATAGGTTTGATCTTATAAATGCATTCAGTTTTAAGAATAGAAAAGAAGTTTTCTGCCATTGCATTATCATAGCAATTTCCACGTCTTGACATTGACGGCGTTAT
>SVDG01000013.1 GCA_015057875.1 Lachnospiraceae bacterium
CGGAGGGAAGAAACATGGAATATACATTGGAGCAGAGAGGACAGAGGATAATTGAGGAATGTCTTAAAACGAACAGTGTAAGCCCTTTGGATATTTTTGAAAATATAGCAAATATGGATTTTATAAGGATACATGGGCCTGAGCATCATATCCTTGACGGTGCGGCTTTGCTTACGGCCTTTTATAACGCAGGCGGAAAGATAGAGATTAAAGGAGCTCTGGAGGAGCTTATGAAACGTGCTTTAGCTATGCCCGGTGCGATATGCGGCTTATGGGCTGTGTGCGGTGCGGTAACGGCTTTAGGTGCGGCTCTTTCTATAATTGACGGAACCGGCCCTCTTACCGATGACGGAAGCTGGGGAAGGCACATGCTTTTTTCCTCGGCGGCACTGACAAGTGTAGCTAAAACAGCGGGTCCAAGATGCTGTAAAAGAGACGGGTTTTTAAGCCTTAAAGAGGCTATAAGATATATAAATGAAAACTATGATATAAAGCTGGAAGACAGGGATATCGTGTGTGGCTTCTTTGATAAAAATGTACAGTGTATAGGAGAAAAATGCCCTTTCAGGAAAAGAAATAAAATGAAAGTAGCTTTTATATGCGTGCACAACTCATGCAGGAGCCAGATAGCCGAAGCTCTGGGTAAGTATATGGCTTCAGATGTTTTTGAAAGCTATTCAGCAGGGACTGAGACCAAGCCTTCAATAAACCAGGATGCTGTAAGACTTATGAAGGATATATACGGCATAGATATGGAGGAAACTCAGTATTCAAAGCTTTTATCTGATATACCGCTGGCTGATGTACTTATATCTATGGGATGCAATGTAAGCTGTCCCAATATGGGCAGACCCTTTGATGATGACTGGGGTCTTGAGGATCCTACGGGAAAATCTGATGAGGAGTTTAAAAAGACGATAGCAGAGATCGAAAAGAGGATAATACAGCTTAAAAACGAGCTTGAGTAAAAGTTTATATATGGTATAATTACGTATCGGCTTTTGGATAAAAATACAGAATGGAGAAGACAGATGGGTATAATTGTTATTGGAACAGCGTTTGTTGATATAAAGGGTTTCCCTGATGGTGCATATATACCGGATGGACGAAATGCGGGACAGGTCAAATACATACACGGCGGTGTTGCGAGAAATGCTGTTGAGGATATTGCCAATATGGAGCTTCAGCCCATATATATTGGCCTTGTTGATGACACGCCCCTTGGCGAGGATGTTTTAAATAAGCTTAAAAGACATAAGGTAAATACGGATTATGTTCGTGTTGTTCCTGATGGTATGGGTATATGGCTTGCGGTATTTAACAGCGAGGGTAATGTTGCAGGCTCTATTTCAAAGCGTCCTGATTCAACACCTTTTTATGATATCCTTGAAAAGCACGGTGATGAGATATTCAGCCAGGGAGATTCTGTTCTTCTTCAGGTAGATATGCATAAGGACGTTGTTAAAAAGACTCTTGAGCTTGCAGATAAATACGGTCTTGAGGTTTATGGCCTTGTTTCCAATATGTCTATTGCGGCAGAAAGGCGTGACCTTATCCAGCGTTATGCTTGCTTTATATGCAATGACCAGGAGGCGGGTATGTTCTTTGTTGAGGACTTTACAGATAAGCCCGTTGAGGAGCTTCAGGCTCTTCTTGCAGACAAGGTAGTGCGTGCAAAAATACCTTCTATGGTAGTTACACTTGGCGAAAAAGGAGCTATTTATGCCGATAAGGACGGAATGAGCGGCTATTGTCCTGCTAAAAAGGTACACGTTAAGGACACAACAGGTGCGGGCGATGCCTTCTGTGCAGGTGTTGCAAGCGGACTTACTTACGGAAAAAATCTTGCGGAGTCGGTTGAAATAGGTACTATGCTTGCTGCAGCGGTCATAATATCGGCAGAAAACGTATGCCCCAGATTCCAGCCTGAGGAATTAGGCCTTTGCTATCCTAAAAAAAAATAAGGCAGAAGGAAAGGTAAATATAATATGGAAAGTTTGATAATGGGCAATTTGTGCTCCCTTGCGGCTATGATAACGGACTCCATAAGCTCATCAAGGAAAACGGCTAAGGGCGTGCTGTTTGTGCAGACCATAAGCCAGCTGTTTTATCTGATAGGCTCGGTTATGCTTAAGGGCTATAGTGCTGCTGTGCAGAATGCGGTAAGCATTTTCCGTAACATTGCGGCTATAAAAGAGGTGGACAGCAGAATCGTTGAATGGACATTTATAATAGCGGGAGTTGTGCTTGGTGTTGTTTTCAATAACCGAGGTGCACTGGGATGGCTCCCTATAATAGGTAATCTTGAATACTCCATAGCGGTATTTCGTTTTAAGGATAATGAGTGGGCCCTTAAGTTTGCTTTTTTAATAACGGTAATATTGTTTACGATATTCAATGTGGTCATACTAAATTTTGTCGGTGTTGTGTCTAACATAATAGTTGTTGTTGCAACATCTATATTCCTTATTAAAACTAAAAAATAAATCATAAACAGCCATAGCTTTATGGCTGTTTTTTACATGTGATGCATCACGCAACGTGGATGCGCGTGAGACAAGCAGTCTTTTTATCAAATAAATATCGGATTTGTGATAATAGTTGACGTAGTTTTGGAAACGATATAAAATAATAAACAATAATTATAATTTTACGGAGAGGATATTACTTATTATGAAGCGTATCGTTATTGTTGCAGAGACAGGCTCAGATGTATCACCACAGTTAGCAGCACAGTACGACATAGAAATAGTGCCTATGCATGTTACCTTTGACGGAGAGGCACTTGATGACGGGCAGTTCCCGGTAGAGAAAATAAGGGAGTTCTATAAAAGCACAGGAAAGCTTCCCACTACCAGCGGAAGCACACCTGATGATTTCAACAAGGTTTTTGACAGTATACATGAAAGATATCCAGAGGCTCATATCCTTTACCTCGCTTATTCTGCAATAACGACCTGTTCTATGCAGAGCGGTGTTATAGCGTCAGAGGACAGGGACTATGTAACGATAATAGATACAAAGCAGGTTTCGGCAGGACAGTGTGCTGTTGTTGTAGGTGTAGCAGAGGCGTTACAGAATGATCCTGATATATCACTTGATGAGCTTATAAAGGTTGCGCAAGACCTTATCGAAAGAGCAAATATGTGCTTCCTTCCCGATAACCTTGAGTTTTTATGTGCAGGCGGCAGGGTAAGCAATGCGGCATATCTTGGAAGCCGTATTTTAAGCATACATCCTTGTATAGAGATACTTGAGGGCAAGCTTATGGCAACGGTAAAATTCCGTGGAAAAACAGCTAAGTGTGCTAAAAAGCTCATTACAGAGTTCTCTGATAAATATAATCTCGACAGGAGCCTTATATGGATAGTTTATACGGTAGGCACAACTGATGAGGTAAAAGAAGCTATAGAGGAAACTATTAAGGAATGCGGATATGAAAGAGTAAGATGGATCGAGGCCGGCGGCGTTATAACTACCCACGGTGGCCCAGGTGCTTTTGGTCTTGCGGGCTTTAGCAAAAAATAATATAAAAATAAAACTCGGAGATATATGGTGTACCGACCCCCAAAAGTCTAACTTTTGGGGGTCACCTCATGGTGATCTCCGAGTTTTTTGTTTACCAGTTTAAAATGAGCTCTTTTACCCATCTGCACAGCTTCTCGCTTGAAAGGTTAGCTATACGCACGACTTCCTCATGGGAGTGCTTTGTTTTTGAAATACCTGTTGCCATATTTGTTATGCAGGATATTCCAAGTACCCTCATACCGAGATAGTTGGCGGCTATGGTTTCGGGAACGGTCGACATACCTATAGCATCGGCGCCAAGGGCAGCGTAGGCACGTATTTCTGCCGCTGTTTCGTAGCAGGGGCCAGAAAATATAGCGAAAACGCCTTTTTTATGCTCTATACCAAGATCATTGGCAACAGCTTCAGCCTTTGATATGAGCTCTTTTGAGTAGGCTTCGCTCATATCGGGGAAGCGTACACCGAAACGGTCATCGTTTTTGCCTATAAGAGGGTTATTGCCCAGCATATTTATATAGTCTTCTATGATCATAAGGTCACCGGGAGCAAAGCTTCGGTTGATACCTCCGCAGGCATTTGTTACTATAAGGCTTTCCACACCAAGCATTTTCATAACAAAAACAGGGTAGGTAAGCTCTTTCATTTCATAGCCCTCGTAAAAATGGAAACGCCCTTGCATTACAACTACGGTTTCATTACCTATTTTACCGAAAACAAGGTTGCCTGCGTGTCCTTCAACATCGGATACGGGAAAATGAGGGATCTCGGAATAGTGTATTATATCCTTATCCTCCATAATATCAACTATGGCACCAAGGCCGCTGCCGAGGATAATGCCGATAGTGGGCTTGTGGTTTGTTTTTGTGCTGATAAACTGCGCTGAGGCAGAAACTTTATCGTAAAACATGATTTGTCCTCCCTTGGGGGTATTTTTATAAATAAATTTTAAGGTAAAGGGGCGTAGTTAGTCAAGGTGTGATAAAATGATAAAAACAACGTAAAATCAATATGCAAAGATACTTTGCGTGACAAAATCACCTCTTTGGTGTATAAAAAGGTTGAAAAGAGGAGGTGGAAATATGGCAAACGTAGGAAAGACCATAAAAGTTTTAAGGATAAGAAAGGGTATGACGCAGGACGAAATGGCTGAAAAGCTTTTTATAAGCAGGCAGACCGTATCAAACTATGAAAACGGTAAAAGCAACCCTGACCTTGATATACTTGTTAAAATAGCAGATATGCTTGAAACAGATGCAAACACTCTTATCTACGGAGAAAGAGAAAAAGAGGATAAAAAGAAAAAAATAATAAGATGGATAATACTTGCGGTGATTTTTGCTGTGCTCTTTTTTATTGTTATAATGCTTGAAAAAGAGCTTAAATATTTTATGACCAGATATTATATAGTATGGCCGAGGCTTATTTTAAGAGCTTGGGGATTCCCGCTTATATTCGGTTTTGCAAGCTGGCTTTTTATGGATGCGGTTTTCATAGCTTTTGATATAAAAAGGAAAGAAAGCAGAAAAGCTGTGTGGATACACTGGATAGCTGTTGGTATTGTTATAGCTTATTTCCTATGTATTTTGCCTGTTACTATAGATGGAGTAACAGAAACCTACAGATGGTATGTTGCCCGTACATTAAGGCAGGATCACAGCTCGTCGATAAATTATTCAGGATGGCTGACCAATAAAGTGCTCCTTTGGATGTTTTATGTTTCTTTGTCCAAGTGTATGGTGTTTGCTGTTCCCGGAGCGGTCATAAGGGCAACAAAATGCAGGATCAAAAAAGAAGATATACAGGATGCGTAAATTCTTGACTTAATAAAAACGCTATGTTATCATTAAAAAGTAAATTTGTGTTGTTTTATGCACATAGAGAAATAATTTGAAAATGGAGATGTTAGCATGGAAAGAATCAAGACACTTGAGACTCGTGACTTATGTGAAAGCGCAAAAAATGGCGGTTGCGGTGAATGCCAGACTTCTTGCCAGTCTGCATGCAAAACAAGCTGTGGTGTAGCAAACCAGTCATGTGAAAAAACAGAAGAATAATTTTCATGAGTTATAAAAGTGCTGCCCAATAGGACAGCATTTTTTATTGCATAGATAATTTTAAGCGGAGGATGTAAAATGGTACATCAGTATAAACTTAACGGATATAATATCGTTCTTGATACCTGTTCAGGCTCTATCCACGTTGTGGATGAGGTAGCATACGACCTTATTGAAATGTATAAAGATAAAAGCCATGAGGATATAGTTAAGGCTCTTATGGAAAAATACGGCCACAGGGAGGATGTTACAGAGGAGGAACTTCGTCTTTGCATAGAGGATGTTGAGGCACTTATAAAAGCTGGCAAGCTTTTTTCAGAGGATACTTTTGAGGATAAGGCGGGAGTGTTCAAGCAGAAAAGCGGAAACGTAATAAAGGCACTTTGTCTGCACGTTGCTCATACCTGCAACCTTAACTGCTCATATTGCTTCGCAAGCCAGGGAAAATACCACGGTGACCGTGCAGTAATGAGTCTTGAAGTAGGCAAGCGTGCGCTTGATTTCCTTATCGAAAACTCAGGCTCAAGACGTAACCTTGAGGTGGACTTCTTCGGCGGAGAGCCTCTTATGAACTGGGATGTTGTTAAGGAACTTGTGGCATACGCCAGAGAACAGGAGAAGATACATAACAAAAACTTCCGTTTTACATTAACAACAAACGGACTGCTTATAGATGAGGACGTCATTGATTTTGCCAACAAGGAAATGAGTAACGTTGTTTTAAGCCTTGACGGAAGAAAAGAGATACACGATCTTACAAGGGTGGACTATGCAGGTAACGGAAGCTATGACAGGATAGTGCCCAAATTTAAAGAAATGGTGGATTCAAGACAGGGAAAAAGCTACTATATGAGAGGCACATTTACTCATTCAAACCCTGACTTTACAAAGGACGTTTTCCATATGGCAGACCTTGGCTTTACGGAATTAAGCATGGAGCCGGTGGTATGTGCGCCTGATGACCCTGCGGCACTTACACCTGAGGATATAGAGTTAGTTAAAAAAGAATATGAAGTGCTTGCACTTGAGATGATAAAACGTAAAAAAGAGGGAAGACCCTTTACCTTCTATCACTATATGATAGACCTTACAAGCGGTCCTTGTGTTTATAAACGTATTTCCGGCTGTGGCTCGGGGACAGAATATATGGCAGTTACCCCTTGGGGAGACCTTTATCCCTGCCATCAGTTTGTGGGCGAAGAGGAATATAAGCTTGGCGATGTATGGAAAGGTGTTACAAACGATGCGCTTCGTGAGGATTTCAGGGCATGCAATGCTTATTCCAGACCCGACTGCAAGGATTGCTGGGCTAAGCTTTACTGCTCAGGCGGCTGTGCAGCTAATGCCTTCCACGCAAGTGGCTCTATAAGAGGTATTTATGAGCCCGGTTGTGAGTTATTCAGAAAACGTATAGAGTGTGCGATAATGATAAAGGTAGCGGAAGATGACAAATAAAATTTCCACACCCATAGCCGATTTTGTAAAGGATTATGCCGGAAGGGGCGGAGTAAGGTTACACATGCCCGGGCATAAGGGAAAAGGATCTTTTGGGTTTGAAAAATTTGATATAACAGAGATAAATGGTGCTGATGCCCTTTATGAGGCCGAGGGGATAATAGCTGAAAGCGAGAAAAATGCATCCATGCTTTTTGGTACGGCAAAAACGGTTTATTCCACAGAAGGCTCAAGCCAGTGTATAAGGGCTATGATGTATCTTATAGCACTTAATTCCAAAAAAGGCAGAAGACCTGTTGTGCTTGCGGCCCGCAACGTGCATAAGACATTTGTTTTTGCAGCGGCGCTTCTGGATATGGACGTAAGATGGCTGTGGCCGGAGGAAAACAATTCTATATGCAGCTGTCCTTTATCGGCTGAAATGATCAAAGAGGCTTTGGACGAATGTGATGCTGATGCATTTTATATAACAAGCCCTGATTATCTGGGAGAGATGGCTGACATAAGGGCTATAGCTGATGTATGCCACAAAAAAGGTGCTGTGCTCGCGGTGGATAATGCCCACGGAGCATATCTTCACTTTTTAAAGGACAGCCTTCACCCTATGGATATGGGGGCTGATATATGCTGTGATTCCGCTCACAAAACATTGCCTGTTATAACAGGCGGTGCGTATCTTCATATAAGTAAAAATGCACCCGCTATGTTCAGCGAACAGGCGAAATATGCAATGGCGCTTTTTGGATCAACAAGCCCGTCATATCTTTGTATAGCTTCCCTTGATATGTGTAACGCATACCTTGCCGAAGGTTATAGAGAGAAGCTTACCAAAACCGTTTTAAGAACGGAAAAGGCCAAAAAGGAGCTTTGTATAAACGGATATGAAACTGTAGCTTCTGATCCCCTTAAAATAACCATTAAGGTGCCTTTAGCCCTTACAGGGGCTTATATGGCAGACAGATTAAGGGAAAAGGGCATAGAATGCGAATATGCTGACCCTGACTATATAGTGCTTATGGTAACGCCCGAAAATGACGAGGAAGATTTTGAAAGGCTTGCAGCTGCTTTAGGAAAAGCCGATGCACCCGGCAGGAAAGCGGAAGTAAGTATTACAAAGGCTGAGAGGGTCTTAAGCATAAGAGAGGCTGTTATGAGCCCTTCTGAAACGGTAAGGACTGATGAGGCAGAAGGAAGGATATGCCGTGTGCCTACGGTCTCCTGCCCGCCTGCAATACCTGTTGTTGTGCCGGGAGAGCGGATAAGCCGTGAAGCGGTTGAGGTTTTAAGATATTACGATATAAAAGAAGTAGATGTTATAAAATAAAAAAAAGCCATATACTTAAGGGTATATGGCTTTTGTGTTTATCTGTAGTTTTTTATGTGATTGCAGAAATGACGGATCAAAGGGTTTTTTGTATCCTTTTTCCATGCTGATATGATGTCAACGCTTTCGTGTTCACCCTCAAGTGGAATGAAGATGATGTTATCTGCGTTTATAAGTTTTTGTGTGGCGTAGGAGGGCAGAAGTGAGATACCCTGTTCTGCGGCAACCATCATAAGTATACTTTCAACATCGTTGGAACGGAAGATGATGTTTGGCTGGTAGCCTACGTCCTGATAAAGCTGATGGAAGGTCATATCTTCGGGAGCGGTTCCTGTTTCTGAAAGAGTCATAAAGAGGATATTATCGTTTTTAAATTCCTTCCTTGAAAGGACCCTTCTGCGGGATAAAGGATGACCCGGATAAAGTGCGGCAACAAGGGGACTTGTTTCAACGTGGAGTGTTTCTACCTCCGCACTGGCGATAAGCTCTGCACTTTTCCAGGTGAAGATCACATCAAACTCGTCTTTAAAAAGACCTGAGCTTAAAGCATCGGTATCACATCTATAGCAGGATACGAAAATGCTTGGAAACTTTGCGTGGAAGGAACGGATGATATCTGAAAGATTGCTTCTTTCAAAGCCCTTTGTATAGCCTATATGCAGGTGCCCCTCAAAGCCTATGGAGGCTTCATGTACACGGTGGGTCGCATGATCCATTCTTTCTATTATCGCCTTGGCATCAAAAAGAAATGTTTTGCCTGCTGGTGTAAGTGAAAGAGGACGGCTTGAACGGTTAAAAAGCTTTACGTTAAGCATATCCTCAAGGGCGTGTATCTGCTGGGTTATTGCTGTTTGTGAAATATAATACTGTGATGCGGCTTTGGTGAAAGACTGGCTTTCTGCCGCAGCTATAAAATAGCGTAACTGATTGATGTTCATATTGTATCTTCCTCTTTTGTAAAATAAGTTTTTGTTATGATACCACGAAAATGAGGGCAAGGCAAACACTTTTAAAAATACAAAAAAGACCCATATAGGCCTTTTTTATTTTATCTGTTCAGGTATCTTATCTTTATCCGGAGTTATATATAAAGTGTAATTGGTTTCATATACAACGAAGCCCGGTTTTGAGCCGGAGGGCTTTTTGATGTTGCGGCGGAAGGTATAATCCACGGCAACAAGGGTGGAGTCCTTGGCGGCACTGTTTAAGACAGCAAGATTAGCGGCCTCAAGCAGGGCAGTGTCGGGTATATCATCCTCTGTGCCCTGAACGTTTCCGAGGGATATTATAACGTGGGAGCCCGGCATATCCTTAACGTGGAGCCACAGGTCTGTGCGCTCGGAAAACTTAAAGGTAAGCTCATCGTTCTGGGTGTTGTTTTTGCCTACATAGATATGGTATCCGTCAGAGGATATAAAGTGCATAGGCTTGCTTTTAACGGGTCTTGCGTTTTTACCTTTCATTCCGCGGTTTTTGATATAGCCTGTCTGGGCGAGCTCCTGACGGATCTCTCTGATATCATTTTCGGTATCGGCAAGGTCTATGAAGCTTAAAACACGTTCAAGATATTCAAGCTCGGCATCGTTCTGTTTTTCCTGCACGGCTACAGCCTCAAGGGTACGCTTTGCCTTGGCGTATTTTGAGAAATAGCTCTGTGCGTTTTCGGACGGAGTTTTTGTGGGGTCAAGAGGTATATCTATCTCTGCCATATTTTCATCGTAGAAATTATATGTGCGGAAGGTGTTGATACCTTTTTTTACGGCATAAATATTTGCTGTTATAAGCTCGCCGTAAAGACGCCACATTTCCATTTCTTCGGTTTCCTTAACGGTTTTTATAAGTATTTCTTTTTTCTTGATACAGCGGTCGATGTTTGTTGATACTGTTTTTCTTGTATCATAAGCCTTCTGCTTTATATGGTAGGCATTATCCCTGTCCTTATAGAAGTTTTCAAGTAGGGATGATATGGTGTCAAAAGGTGTTCTGCTTTCCATAGGGAAACGCTTGGCTTCTGTTACGGAAAAATCTGTAACTTTTCCGTTATTTGTTATCATTTCATAGCTGAAACGGTTTTCCTTTATCTGCTCCATATACGATGAAAATGTATCAAAAAGCTTTTCCGCAGTACCTTCCGGTGTACTGTCGGGACATTCGGAAGGGTCTATCCCTGCTCTTATACATATTTCAGCCGCACTCTGGGGGGCTATACCTGTATAGCTCTGATAAATTATATTCTGGAATTTTGAGCCGCTTTTTTCCTTTGCCAGAGATAAAAATACATCTTTATCAAGCTTGCGGGGGTCAAGTTTATCCTGTGAAGGCGGGAGGGCATAAGCTTTTCCCGGAAGCACTTCTCTTACAGAACTTGTGTCGTGGGATATATGCTTTATGGAGTCTGTTATCCTTCCGTTTTCGTCTATAAGGATTATGTTTGAGTGTTTGCCCATTATCTCTATGGAAAGAGTTTTGTTTGTGCGGTCACCCATTTCATTTGTGGAATCAACGTGGATATTTATTACCCTTTAAAAGCCGGGACGGGAAAAGCCTGTTATTTTTCCGCCTGCAAGGTGCTTTCTTAACACCATACAGAAGAGAGGGGCTTTATCGGGGTTAGGCTTTTTATTTTCTGTTATATGAAGGCGGGGATTGTTTGAGTTGGCACTCATAAGCACTTTGTAGTTGCCGCCTAAGGAACGTACGGAAAATATTATTTCGTCATTGAGAGGCTGGCTTATCTTATCTATCCTTCCGCCTGTAAGGAGTTTATCAAGCTCGTAAATTATAGCCGAAACAGCTAAACCATCAAGTGCCATAGTGACACCTCCATTGAAAATTGTTCATTTATAGTATGATAACATCTAAATAAAATTTTTAAAAGTATTTCATTTTTATGGTTGTTATAAATTTTTAAATGAGCTATAATAAAATATCAAAGTATGTAAAAATATAACCAAAACAGAGGATGAATATTATGATAAGAAGTATGACCGGTTACGGCAGAGGCGAAAACCTTGCCAATGACAGGAAATTTACAGTTGAGATAAAATCAGTAAACCACAGATATAACGATATATCAATAAAACTTCCCCGTTCAATGAATCCCCTCGAGGATAAGATAAAAAAAGTCCTTATGAAGGATATTTTCAGGGGCAAGACAGATGTTTACATCAATTTTGAAACGATAGCAAGCGAGGATGTAAGCATCAAATTCAACGAGGCCCTTGCGGATGCTTATTTTGAAAAGCTTAATGTTATAAAGGAAAGATACGGAGTAACAAGCCCTGATATGCTTTCTCTTATCGCTAAATATCCCGATGTTGTAACAAGCGAGAAGGTACAGAGTGATGAAGACGTTTTATGGGAAACACTCCTTCCTGCCCTTGAGGAAGCAAGAGATAAATTTGTTGCCATGAGAACAGTTGAGGGCGAGGCCCTTAAAAAGGATATATTACTTAAAAACGATAAGATAGCAGGCTTTGTAAATGAGATCAAGGGAAGGACAGACCTTGTTGCTGATGAATACAGAGGCAAGCTTATGCAGAGGATAACAGAGGTCCTTGGCGAGGTTGAAATAGACGAGCAGAGGATACTTACAGAGGTTACTATCTATGCTGATCGTGGATGTATAGATGAAGAGGTAATAAGACTTGAAAGCCATATCGTTCAGCTTAAGAAGATACTTGAGGATGGTGGAGTTGCAGGCAGAAAGCTTGATTTCCTTATCCAGGAGATGAACAGGGAGTCCAACACTATTGCTTCAAAATCAAACGATATAACTATCACAAACATCACTATCGAGCTTAAGAGCGAGATAGAGAAGATAAGAGAACAGGTACAGAATATAGAGTAATTTTTAAACAAAGAAGGAACGGAAAATGGATAAAGCAGGCATTTTGATGATTATTTCCGGTCCGTCAGGCTCGGGCAAGGGTACGGTTGTAAACGAGCTTTTAAAGGATGAGCAGTTTGCTCTTTCAATATCTGCAACAACAAGGAACCCCAGACCCGGAGAGATAGACGGAAAACACTATTTCTTTAAAACAAAGGACGAATTTAAAAATCTTATAGAGGAAAATATGCTCCTTGAATGGGCGTGCTTCTGCGATAACTATTATGGAACACCCCTTAAATATGTTACAGACAGGCTTGAAGAGGGCAGGAATGTTGTGCTTGAGATAGAGGTGCAGGGTGCCCTTCAGGTCAAGGAAAAATATCCTGAGGCCGTGCTTGTTTTCCTTATACCGCCTACACTTGATGAGTTAAGAAAAAGGCTCACAAACAGGGCTACCGAAACTGCAGAGGTCATAGAAAAAAGGATAGAGCGCGCAGGAGAGGAGATCGAGCTTATAGACAGATATGATTACGTTGTTATAAACGAGCGTATCGATGAAGCTAAGAGGGACATACTTAAAATCGTCTGTGCAGAAAAAATGAATGTAAAGAGAAATGAAAATATAAAGAAATTATTTAAAGGAGAGAGTTTATAATGTTACGTCCGTCATATACAGACTTACTTGAGGTTTTAGAAAACAGCGGAGTTAATGAGGATATTGCCGCAAGCAGATATACTATCGTTATTGCTGCCGCTAAAAGGGCAAGACAGCTTACAGAGGAAAACAAACCCTTATGTGAGGTAGAGGTAGATAAACCTGTTTCAATAGCTGTTAAAGAGCTTTATGAGAGCAAGATCAAGATCGTTGCTTTAGAGGAAACAGAAGAACTTTGCGAGGAAGAGGCAGAGGAGTTAGCAGAAGCAGAAGAAACAGAAGTTGTTGAAGAGGCTTCAGAGGAAGAATAATTTAAGTTTACATACGGGCGTGCAGTTAAGCTTTTTCTGCACGCCTGTTGTGTATCGGGAGAAAAGATATGACTTATTGCGAAGTTGCCCTTGCAAACGAATTCGGCGGAGGAGACAGGACTTATGACTATGCCCTGCCGAAGGAACTGGAAGGAAAAGTTAATATCGGGATGAGGGTCATTGTACCATTTGGCAGGCGCAATAATATGGCGGAGGCCTTTGTTGTTGCGCTCAGAAACACTACCGATGTGCCTGAGGGTAAAATAAAAGCGGTTGTAAAGGTGATAGATAAAGAAGCCGTTTTTTCTGCCGATATGCTGAGCCTTGCTATCTGGATGAGGGAGAGGTATTTTTCTCCCCTTTCAAGGATACTTTCCGCAATGCTTCCATCTGCACTAAAAACAAAGAGGGAAACGGTCGTTTATATTTGTGCGGAGTGGGAAGATGAGGAGCTTTCTGTCCTTGCATCGGATATGCTTAAGTTTATTGATGACTGCGGAGGAGAGGCTGATAAAAATACGCTGACGGAATACTTCGGCGATGAAGCTCATGGAGAGATATATGCCTTAAAGGTTAAGGGCATACTTAAGGAAAGGCGTGTATCCTTTGAGAGAGATAACGAAAAGACTGCCAGATTTATTTCATTAAGTGAGGACGAGGAAAAAAGAGCCCTTTTAAGAGAAAAGGCGGCTAAGGACAAACGTCTTGAGGCAAGGATAAAAGTTATCGACTATCTTGAAAAAAACGGAGATACTGAGATAGTTAAAATAAAAAATGAACTGGGCCTTTCAGATTCCCCCATAAATACCCTTGTTAAAGACAAAATTGCCTTGATAAAAACAAAGGTCATTATGCGAGGGGCAATAAATGCAGCAGGTATCGAGAATAAGAATATTGTGCTCAATAAAGGCCAGCAGGAGGCCATTTGTACGATACTTGACGAGTTTGATAAGGATGAAAAGACCCCTGTTTATGTTTATGGTATAACCGGAAGCGGAAAAACAGAAGTTTATATAAAAGCAGTAGAAAAAGCCATAGAAAACGGCGGACAGGCCATAATGCTTGTTCCGGAAATCTCTCTTACATCGCAGATGGTAGACCGTTTCTGTGCACGCTTTGGTGACAAGGTATCTCTTACCCATTCGAGATTAAGCTCGGGCGAGAGGATAGATCAGTGGAAAAAAGCAAAAAAAGGCGAAATATCTGTTATGATCGGCCCAAGATCTGCTGTGTTCACACCATTTGAAAATTTAAAGCTTATAATAGCTGATGAGGAGCATGAGCCTTCCTACAGATGTGATATGCCGCCAAGATATGATACGGTGGAGGTCGCGGAAAAATTATGCAGTATCAAAAATGCTGTGTTTGTTATGGGCTCTGCTACACCTTCGGTTGAAAATTTCAGCAGGGCTAAAGACGGTCATATAAAGCTTTGCACCCTTAAGGAAAGGCCTGTTAATGCGGCTTTGCCTGAGATAAGCGTTGTGGATATGCGCCGCGAACTTATGGAGGGTAACAGGTCTATGTTCAGTTCATCTCTCAGGGACGGCATAGCAAAAGCTCTTGAGGAAAAAAGACAGATAATACTTTTTATAAACAGAAGAGGTTATTCTTCATTTGTATCCTGTCGTAAATGCGGATATGTTATGGAATGTACAAGCTGTAACGTAAATTATACCTACCATAGGTCCACAGACAGCCTTGTGTGCCATTACTGTGGGAAAAGGGCGGCTATGCCAAAGGTGTGTCCTGAGTGCGGATCGAAGTGTATAAGACATTTTGGTACAGGAACGCAGAAGATCGAACAGGAGATAAAGCGCACATTCCCTGAGGCAAGGGTGCTGAGGATGGATAAGGATACGACTGCCAGAAAGCACAGCCATGAGGATATTATCCGTGCCTTTTCAAATAGAGAGGCGGATATACTTATAGGCACGCAGATGGTAGCAAAGGGCCTTGATTTCCCGGGAGTATCCCTTGTTGGTGTTATGGCGGCTGATATGTCGCTTAACACAGGCGATTTCAGAAGCCAGGAAAGGACTTTTGAGCTCATAACGCAGGTTGCAGGACGTGCGGGACGTGCTGATGATAAGGGAAGAGTAATAGTTCAGACATACGCACCAGAAAACTACAGTATCTTAACTGCGGCAAGGCAGGATTATCAGAGCTTTTATGACGAAGAGATAAAAATGAGGGAAATGATGGAGTATCCTCCCTTTAAAGGGGTATATCTTGTTTCATTTGCGGGAAGTGACGAAAAGAAGGTTTGCGATACTGCAGAAAGCTTTAAAGCAGAGCTTTTAAAAACAGGCTTTTGCGGAAGCCTGCTTGGCCCCGCACCCGAATATATATCAAAAATAAAAGGTGATTATAGATATAGTATGTATATAAAAGGTGAATATAAGGAAATAAAAGAATACCTGCATAAGGTATATGATACCTTTACACCTGTTAAAGATGTGCGCTTTTTTGTAACGGCTTTGTCAAGAGAAGTTGTAACAGAATAAAAAATATAGTATAATAAATAGGTTATATTTTGAATTATCAATAGCAAAACGAAGTTTTGCTTTAAAGTTAAGGTCAAGCCTTTTTGAGGGCTTGGAAGGAGGAAGAAGAATGGGAAAAAGGATCATCAGAACTCTTGGTGATGATGTTTTAAGAAAAAGATGCAAAGAGGTAAAGGCTATAACACCTTCTGTTATAACTCTTTTAAACGATATGGCGGAAACAATGTATGAGGCTAACGGTGTTGGCCTTGCGGCACCGCAGGTAGGCATACTTAAAAGAATAGTTGTTATAGATGTAGGCGATGGCCTTATCGAGCTTATAAATCCTGTTATACTTGAAACAAGGGGCGAGCAGACAGATGAGGAGGGCTGCTTAAGCCTTCCCGGAAAAAGTGCACCTGTAACACGCCCTATGTATACAAAGGTCAAGGCTGTGAACCGTGACGGATACGAGTTTATTATCGAAGGCGAAGGCCTTATGTCAAGAGCCCTTAACCACGAGATAGACCACCTGGATGGCGTTTTATATGTTGATAAGGCAGATAAAAAATAAAGGAGCGATAGTGTGAATATAGTTTTTATGGGTACACCGCAGTTTGCTGTGGCATCCCTTGAAATGCTTATAAAGGAGCATAACGTGCTTGCTGTTGTTACCCAGCCTGACAGACCTAAGGGAAGAGGTAAAAAGCTTGCTTTTTCTCCTGTTAAGGAAGTGGCTATAGCAAACGGTATAGAGGTGCTCCAGCCTGTGAATGTAAAAGACGGGACTTTTGCTGAGGATCTGAGAAGATTTGATGCGGACGTGTTTGTTGTTGTGGCATACGGAAGGATACTTAATGAGGAAGTGCTTAATATGCCTAAATACGGCTGTATAAATGTGCATGGATCACTCCTTCCCGAATACAGAGGTGCAGGCCCTATACAGTGGTCCATAATAAACGGCGAAAACAAAACCGGTGTTACAACTATGTATATGGAAAAAGGTCTTGATAGCGGAGATATGCTTATTAAGACGGAGATGGACATACTTGATGATGACACATACGGCACATTAGGTGAAAGGATGAGCTTTGTAGGTGCCGAAACGCTTAAGGAGACACTTAAAAGGCTTGAGGACGGAACACTTACACCTGAAAAGCAGGACCATGAAAAGAGCACATACGCACCTATGATAACAAAGGAGCTTGAACGTATAGACTGGGGAAAAAGTGCAAAGGATATTAGAAACCTTATAAGAGGACTTAATCCCGAGCCCGGTGCATACACGGTCATGAACGATGAGATACTGAAGATATGGAAAGCGGAAATTGCTGATAAGCAATATGATGTGCCTGTTGGAAGTATTGCTGAGATAATGAAAAAAGGCTTTGTTGTAAATACCGGTGAAAAAGGTCTGCTTGTTACTGAGGTGCAGGCAAAGGGCGGCAAAAAAATGCCTGCCGATGCTTATATGAGAGGCCATAAAATGGAAGTAGGTATGACTTTTTCAGACAATAAATGATATAATGCGTATTATATAAAAACACTTGAGGAGGAAAAATATGTTTATTTCATTTGAGTATATCATCATCCTTATCCCTGCAATGATACTTGCTTTTTATGCACAGAGCAAGGTTGATAAGGCTTATAACAAATATTCAAAGGTAATGGCAAGAAGCGGACTTACAGGCCACGAGGTAGCACAGAGGCTTCTTGATGCAAATGGCGTTACAGATGTAAAAATAGGAAGGGTAGGCGGAAAGTTAAGTGATAACTACAGCCCTGAACAGAAACTCTTGAACCTTTCAGACGGAGTAAGAGAAAGCTCATCACTTGCGGCTTTGGGTATAGCGGCACACGAAACAGGACATGCCCTCCAGCACGCGAGAAAATACGTTCCTCTTACTTTCAGAAATATGATGGTTTTCCCTACAATGGTAACATCAAAGCTGGCTATACCGATAATAATTTTAGGTATTATTTTAACTTCATTTATAGGTGAGGGAGCTTTGGTGATCGCTACTGTAGGTATCATATTCTTTGCTTTATCAGTAGTTTTTGCACTTATTACTTTACCTGTTGAGTTCAATGCTTCAAAAAGAGCCATTGACCTTCTTGAAAGCAACCATATAATCGACTCTGATGAGGTGCCTGCGGTCAAAGAGGTATTAAATGCAGCGGCACTTACTTATGTTGCTTCAGCAGCGGCTGCAATAGCAACTCTTTTAAGACTTATCCTTATCGTAAGAAGAAGGAACAACTGAAAATAAAATCAAAGGCTTACCGTAAACGGTAAGCCTTTTTGATGTGTAAATGTTATCTTCTTCCTTTTTTCTTAAGTCTTTTTTCTCTTTCTTTCATCCTCTGTTTGAAAACGTCAGCCTCTTTTTTATCCTCACGGTCAGCTTTGAAAGTAACATAAAGGAAAACTACAAGAAAGTATAAACCTATAGCTGAAAGGATAAGACCTGTCATATTTGAAGCGCCAAAATTGTTTCTTAAGAAAACTGCAAGGCCGAAAGACAATGCTGTTAAAAATAAATATACACTATTAGCCAAAATAAACGCCCTTTCTTTGTTTTTTATCAAAAAATATTATATATCAATTTTACAGTATTAGCAATATCTTTAATTTTATTAAAATAATGTTTACGCTGATAGGTAAATAGGGTAAAATATAAAGTTAGGAATATATGTGGAGGAGAACGATATGTATATAAACCCGAGAGAGGTTGCGGCAGACGCTTTTATGGAAATAATATATGAAGGTGCCTATAACAATGAGGCAGTAAAGCGATATCTTAAACGCAACGGTGCTATGGATAAGAGGGATAAGGCCCTTGTTACGGAAATAGTAAACGGTACATTAAGGAACCTTATTTTTATAGATCATGTTATAAACTGTTTTTCAAATACTAAAACAGAAAAGATGAAGCCATGGATACTTACCTGCTTAAGACAGGGGGCTTATCAGATACTTTTTATGGACAGAGTACCTCAAAGTGCGGCATGCAACGAGGCTGTTAAGCTTGCAGAGGGACGAGGTTTTAAAAGCCTTAAGGGCTTTGTAAACGGTGTTTTAAGGAGTATATCAAGGCAGAAGGATGATATACCTATGCCCGATAAGGATAAGGAAAGTTCAAAATACATTAGTGTAAAATATTCCTTTCCTGAATGGATAGTTAAAATGTGGATAGCTATGTATGGTATGGAGAGGACGGAAAGTATATGTGCGGCCTCTTTAAAGGCACCGGAGCTTTCCATAACCTGCAATACTCTTAAGATAAGACCTGATGAGCTTTATGAGAGGCTTGAAGGTGAGGGTATGGAGGTTTATAAGTCAGATTATTTTGATGATGCCTTTATAATAAAAAAGACGGATGATATAGCAAAAAGCGAGAGCTTTTTAAACGGATATTTCCACATACAGGATGAAAGCTCACTTCTTGCGGCAAAGATACTTGACGCAAAAAAAGGGGACAGGGTAGCAGATGTATGTGCGGCGCCGGGAGGCAAGTCCTTTTCGGTAGCACAGAGGATGGAAAACGAAGGCTATGTGCTTTCGGGAGATGTTTATGAGCATAAGGCACAGCTTATAAAAGACGGTGCCCAAAGGCTTGGTATAAAAATAATAGATGCTGTTGTGAGGGATGCAGCGGAAACTGATGGAGAGAAGGATTTTGACAAGGTTCTTGTTGATGCTCCTTGCTCCGGCCTTGGGCTTGTGCGTAAAAAACCTGACATCAAGCTTACAAAAACAGGCGAGGATATAGATGCCCTCATAGGTATACAGAGGGATATACTTAAAGCATCGGCACAGCTTGTTAAAAAGGGCGGAGAGCTTGTTTACAGCACCTGCACGATATGCAAAAAGGAAAACACAGGCAACAGGAAATGGTTTATGGAAAACTTTGATTTTCAGCCTGTTGATATAACAGAGTATATACCTGAAGGTATGGAGTGCGAAACGGCAAAGGATGGATACATAGAGCTTTTACCCGATAAGCATGGTACAGATGGATTTTTTATAGCGAAATTCATTAAAAAAGGAGAATGACAGATGGTCGATATTTTATCGATGGAATTGGATGAGCTTCAGCTTTTTATGAAGGATATAGGCGAGAGTGCCTTCCGTGCGAAGCAGGTTTATGACTGGCTGCACAGAAAGCTTGTTACTGATTTTGACGAGATGACGAATCTCTCCAAGGCTTTAAGGGAAAAGCTTAAAGAGATGAGTAAAATACAGAGCGTTGAAATAGTTGATAAGCTTGTTTCAAAGGCTGACGGTACCACAAAATACTTGTTTGTGTTAGATAATGACAGTATAATAGAAAGTGTGCTTATGAGGTACTCTTTCGGTAACGCTGTATGTGTTTCAACACAGGCTGGGTGCCGTATGGGATGCACATTCTGTGCGTCCACGATAAACGGTGTTGAATGTTCTTTAACAGCCGGTGAGATACTTTCACAGGTTTATGCCATACAGAGGGACACGGGAGAAAGAGTGTCAAATGTTGTGCTTATGGGAAGCGGAGAGCCTCTTGATAACTATGATAACGTTATCAGATTTATCCGCATACTCAACTCAAAAGAGGGTCTTGATATAGGACAGAGGCATATAACACTTTCAACCTGCGGACTGACGGAAAAGATGAAGGAGCTTGCACTTTTAAAGCTTCAGATCACCCTTGCGGTATCGCTGCACGCACCAAATGATGAAATAAGAAATACAATAATGCCGATATCAAGAAAGTATGATTTTGAAACACTTCTTGATGCGTGCAGATTTTATACGGAAAAGACAAACCGCCGAATAACTTTTGAATATTCACTTATAAAGGGAGTGAATGACAGCTTATCCTGTGCGGAGGAGCTGGCGGCAAGACTTAAAGGAATGCTTTGTCATGTAAACCTTATACCCGTAAACGATGTAAAAGAGCGAAACTATGTTAAAAGCGGAGTTAAAACTATTGAACAGTTTGCCTCTGTTTTAAGCTCAAGGGGCATTGAAACGACCATACGCCGAGAGCTTGGCAGCGATATAAACGCGGCCTGCGGACAGCTGAGGAAGGGATACATGGAAGGCAGAAGGTAAGGAGAAAATTATGAAGGCCTTTGGAAAGACCGATACAGGTATTTTAAGAAAAAACAACGAGGATACGATATTTTATAAAAGCTATGACGAAGAGCTTGAAAACTTATGCATAGTTGCTGACGGTATGGGTGGACATAATGCCGGAGAGATAGCAAGCAGGAGTGCCATAGAATATTTCCTCGAATATTTCAACGAAAAATACAATAATGGAGAGTTTGAAAATATATTATACCTTATGGCTGATGCTGTTACATTAAGCAATGCCGAGGTTTATAAAAACTCCTTTAAGGATGATGCCTATAAGGGTATGGGCACCACTTTTTTGGCTGCGGCAAACTTTAAAGGAAGGCTCAATGTATGCCATATAGGCGATAGCCGTCTTTATGTATATAGAAGCGGAGAGATCAAACAGATAACAGAGGACCATGCGCTTGTTACAGACCTTATAAAAAGAGGCGAGATAACTGAAGAGGAGGCAAGGGTACACCCTAACCGCAATGTTATAACACGCTCTCTTGGTACGAGTGAAAACGTGCTGGTAGATACTTACGAAATTGATATAGAAGATGACGATATTTTTATAATGTGCTCAGATGGACTTAACACAATGCTTGATGACGAAAGGATAAAACGCATAGTTGCGGGAGGAGAAAGCGTTGAAAATATGGTAGAGTCCCTTATTGTTGAGGCTAAATTTGAAGGCGGATTTGATAATGTTTCTGTCATCATTATGAGAAATGAGGTGGGCAAATGAACATCTGTAAGGACACTGTGATTGGTGGAAGATACAGGATCATAGGTAAGATCGGTATAGGCGGCATGGCCGTTGTTTACCGTGCAAAGGATGAAAAACTCGGTCGCGATGTGACTGTTAAAATATTAAAAGAAGATTATGCAAACGATGAGAAGTTCAGGGAAAAATTCAGAAGCGAGGCTTATTCTGTTGCAAAGCTTTCTCATCACAATATTGTGAATGTATATGACTCCGGTGAGGAAGGCGATCTATGTTACATAGTTATGGAGTTTGTAAACGGAAATACGCTTAAGGATGTGATCGATAACAGTGCTCCTTTAGGTTCCGTTATAGTTTTAAGTATTGCCTCACAGATAGCGGCGGCACTTAAACACGCACATAAAAACCACATAGTTCATAGGGATATCAAACCCCAGAACATACTTGTTGCATCAGACGGAACGGTGAAGGTCACGGATTTTGGTATTGCGAGAGGTGTAAGTGAGGATACACTTACAGCAAAAAGCGATTCATTAGGCTCTGTTTATTATCTTTCACCCGAGCAGGCCAGAGGCGGCTATGTGGATGAAAGAAGCGATATTTACTCACTCGGTATAACTATGTATGAGATGATAACGGGCGAGGTGCCTTTTGACGGTAAAAACGCTGTTGCTATCGCTGTTAAGCATATGAATGAGGAGCTTCCCGATATTGAGGACATAAATCCTGATGCAGACGAGCTTTTGCAGATGATAATCTATAAGGCTACCAATAAAAAGGCTGATGAAAGATATTCAAACATCACCCTTATGCTTGAGGACATAAAACAGGCTCTCAGTGATATCGCAAGAGGTATGAAATATGGCCCCGATGACGATTATGAAGATGATGATGAATACGAGCAAGATATATCTGAAGATGGGGATGATATAGATATCATACCCTTCGGGAAAAATAAGGATGACGATTATTATGGCATTGAGGACTACGAAAGAGAAGAAGCGGAGAAAAAGGTCGTTATTGCGGCAGTTATAACAGCGCTTGTTATAATTGCGATAATCACATTTTTCGGCTACAGGATGTTCTTTGCCGGAGAAAAGGTAGAGATGCCAAACCTTATTGGTATGAGCCTTGAAGAAGCAAAGCTTGAGGCTGCCGGAAAGAACCTTAACGTCGTTATAAGTGAAGAGGGATATAACGACAGCTACGGCAGAGGAGTTGTTTATGAGCAGTCAAAAGATGCCGGAATCAAGGTCAAAGAAAACAGCGAGATCAAAATATCCGTAAGCCTTGGAAAAAATAGTGGCCAGATGCCTGACCTTCTTTATTCCACAGAGGAAGAGGCTCTTAAAATGGTAAAAGCCCTTGTGGGCGTAGATGCAAAGGTTGAAAGGGTATTTGATGAAACCATACCCGAAGGCCTCGTATGCAGACAGATCCCTGAAGAAGGAACTTCTGTAACAAAGAACACAAGCTTTACACTTACTATAAGCAAGGGTCCTGAGGTTGCAACAACTACTGTGCCAAGGATAACGGGAATGACGATAGACCAGGCAGAGGCTACCCTCGAAGCTGCCGGCTTATCTATCGGTACTATCGGAAGGGTTGAAAGCTCATCAGCACCCAAGGATACAGTTATAAGCCAGGAGATCAGCTCCGGGGAGCAGGTTTCAAAGGATACAAGGATAAATATCGTTGTAAGCAAAGGTGTGCTTGTTTATATACCTGTTGAAGGTGAGTACACAGGAAGCGGAACAACAGAAAATGAAACACCTGAAAG
>SVDG01000014.1 GCA_015057875.1 Lachnospiraceae bacterium
GGCCTTTTGCGTCAAGCTCCTGACCTAAAGCCATAATGAGCGAATCGATAGCAAGCTCTTCAAGAGCACCGGGAACAGGTACAGGGCTTCTTCTGCCGCTTTCGTCAGGCTCACCAAGCTCCATCTTCTGTAAAACAACGTGCTTTATGCCGCCATTTTCATCAGCAACTACCTCAACGGGGTTTGTAAGGAACTTGAAGATAACGCCTTCTTCAAAGGCTTCTTTTATTTCTATTTCTTCAGCGGGCATTTCTGCCTGTGTCCTTCTGTATATGCAGTATACATTTTTAGCACCTAAACGTACGGCTGTGCGGCAGGCATCCATAGCTGTGTTACCGCCGCCTACGATGGCAACGTTTTCTCCGATTGCTATGGACTCGTTCATAGCGGCTTTTCTTAAGAAATCAATACCGCCATAAACACACTTGTTATCCTCACCTTTAAGGCCCATTTTAATGCTTTGCCATGCACCTACTGCAACCACAACTGCATCGTAGGTTTCTTTGATCGTATCAAATGAAATATCTTTTCCGATTTTTACATTGTTTTTCATCTCAATGCCCATGCCGGCAATGAGGTCTATCTCCTGCTGTAAAATAGCCTTGGGAAGGCGATACTCAGGGATACCGTAGCGTAACATGCCGCCCATGTGAGGCATTGCATCAAATACTGTTACTTCATGACCTTTTCTTCTTAACTGATAAGCAGCTGTTAGGCCTGCAGGGCCGCCACCGATAACAGCAACTGTGTGTCCTGTTGCAGGAGCGATCTCGGGTATATAGGGTGTACCGCTTTCAAGGTCTTTGTCACCGATAAAGCTCTTGATAAAGGCAATAGAGATAGGCTCCTCAACAAGCTGCCTGCGGCAGGCAGTTTCGCAAGGGTGAGGGCATACGCGGCCGATCGAGCTGGGGAAGGGATATTTATCCTTAACAAGCTCAACGGCTTTTTTATATTCTCCGTTGGCTACCATACCAACATAACCCTGACAGTCAGTGCCTGCGGGACAGGCAAGGGCACAAGGGGGACGGCAGTCTCCGCAATGATCGCTGAACATAAGCTCAAGTATTGTCCTTCTGCTTTCAAGGACCTTGGGTGTATTTGTTTTTATTATCATACCCTCGCTTATAACTGTTGCACATGAACGTACAAGCTTGGGGTTTCCTTCCTGCTCTACAACGCAAAGACCGCATGCGCCGTAAGCGGCAACTCTTTCATCGTGGCAAAGGGTAGGTATTTCAATGCCGTTTTCCCTTGCTACTTCAAGAACGGTCTGTCCTGCGAAGCCGGTAACTTCTTTTCCATTTATGTTAAGTCTTAATTTTGACATAGTTTATTCCTCCCTTCAGATTTTTTTAACTGCATCAAATTTACAGCTTGTTATACATTTGCCGCACTTGATACATTTATCTGTATCGATAACGTGTGCTTGCTTAACAGCACCTGTGATAGCATTGACAGGACAGTTTCTTGCACAAAGAGTACATCCACGGCAAGCCTCTGCATCAATGTCATAGGTGATAAGGTTAGCACACTGATGTGCTGTACATTTGTGGTTGTAAATATGATCCTCGTATTCGTTTCTGAAATATTTGAGGGTTGTTAAAACAGGGTTGGGTGCTGTCTGACCAAGGCCGCAGAGAGATGCATTTTTGATCTGGTTAGCGAGATGCTCAAGAAGCTCTATATCTCCATCCTTGCCTTTGCCATCTGTTATTCTTGTGAGTATCTCGAGCATGCGCTTTGTGCCAAGACGGCAGGGTGCACATTTACCACAGCTTTCTTTGCAAGTGAAGTCAAGGAAGAATCTAGCCATATCTACCATACATGTAGTTTCATCCATAACTACCATACCACCGCTGCCCATGATAGCACCTGTTGCGGCAAGAGATTTGTAGTCAATGATCGTGTCGATAAGCTCTGCAGGGATACATCCGCCTGAAGGGCCGCCCATCTGAACAGCCTTGAAGGCTTTATCATTTTTGATACCGCCGCCAACGCCGTAAATAACGTCTTTTATCTTGGCACCCATGGGTATCTCAACAAGGCCGCCTTTTCTTATCTTACCTGTAAGGGCAAAAACTTTTGTGCCTTTGCTGTTTTCTGTACCCATAGCGGAATATGTTTTTCCGCCGTTTACGATGATCCAGGGTACGTTTGCGTATGTTTCAACGTTGTTAATATTTGAAGGTTTCTGCCAGAAGCCTTTTTCAGCAGGGAAGGGAGGTTTAAGACGAGGCATACCTCTTTCGCCCTCGAGGGAAGCGATAAGTGCTGTTTCCTCACCACAAACGAAAGCACCTGCACCTGCTTTTATTCTTAAATCAAAGTTGAAAGAAGAACCGAATATGTTTTTGCCAAGGAAACCTTTTGCTCTTGCCTGTTCAATAGCGTTTGTAAGACGAACGATAGCAAGAGGGTATTCAGCCCTTACGTATACAACACCCTCGTCACTACCCATGGCATAAGCACCTACAAGCATACCTTCAATGAGTGTATGGGGGTCGCCCTCGATAACGGCTCTATCCATGAAAGCACCGGGGTCACCCTCATCAGCGTTACATATCGTATATTTTTTATTGCCTTTTGAGTTTCTTGCGGCGTTCCATTTGAACCATGTGGGGAAGCCGGCGCCGCCACGTCCTGCAAGGCCTGAAACCTTGATTTCATCAATGACTTCTTCAGGTGTCATATCCTTGATACATTTTTCAATGGCTGTGTATCCGCCTTTAGCCATATATGCTTCAATGTTTTCGGGGTCGATAATACCGCAGTTTCTTAAAGCTATACGTGTCTGTTTTGAAAGGATTTCAGCATCTTCTTCGGAGATGATGTATTTATCACATCTCTTGCCTTCAAGCTCACAGTCGATGATCTCTTTTATATTTTCGGCATTTACTTCGACATAGGTCGTTTTTGTACCGTCATCAGAAAAAACATCAACTATCGGCTCAAGGTAGCACATACCTATACAGCCTGTTACACCAACTTCGATATCGAGCCCTTTTGATCTTATATATTCAAGGGCGGAATCGGAAACCTTGTTTGCTCCTGCCGCAATACCGCAGCTGCCTTTACCTACAACTATCCTCATGAATTTTCCGCCTCCTTCTTTCTGATGTCAGCAATTATTTTTTTAGCTTCAGCGGGAGTAAGCTTGCCGTAAGTTTCACCGTTTATCATCATAACGGGAGAGAGCGAACAACAGCCTAAGCACGCTACGTTATTTAATGTAAAAAGTCCGTCAGGTGTAGTTTCGCCTTCTTTAACGCCAAGCTCTTCCAATACAGCAGCTTCAATAGCCTCAGAACCGTTAACATGGCAGGCTGTTCCCTGGCAAAGCATAATAAGATATTTGCCAACAGGCTGAAGTCTGAACTGAGCATAGAAAGTAGCTACGCCAAGAACTTTTGCGGGCTTAACACCTGTTTTTAATGCTATATAGTTTAAAAGCTCGATAGATAAATAACCATAGGCTTCCTGTGCAGCCTGTAATATTGTTATAAGGCTTCCTTTTGTAGATGCATATTTATCCATTACATGGTCTATCATATGTACGTCTATGCCTTCTTTTTCAAGGGCAGCAGCGGAAAGCATTATACAGTTTTCTCTGCAAGTCATTTGGTAACACTCCTTACTTTTTTTAAAATTTTATGCTTCATTAATGAAGTGAGAATGTTTTTTGTAAAAAAAATCGGCATCTGTAAAACCAAGGCGTACCTCGCCGTAAACCATTTATATACTTAATAATGCCAATGCTCACTTTTGTCACTTTTAAGTAAATAAACAATCCTGTTTAACAAATAACCGTTTGAATTCTGATATTAAAATAAAATAATAAAAAACGCAACCATAAAAGCCAATGTAAATAATGGCTTTTTATACTTTATAGGTTGTGGCCCTGAATGAATTGTTCACCGACCTTTCATAAACATAGTTTGTAGTTAAAATAAGTTGCTGCACTTGTTTTTTGTTAAGAAAAAACCCATAAGGGCCCAGCGGCCCTTATACCCCCCATAATAAAAAATCCCCTGTTCTGACATAAGAAAATTTTATCAATCATATTATATATTTTTATTAAATGGGTGTCAAGACAACTGAATATATATTAATTTTTTAACAATGCTGTTTATTTTTTAACAATATGTGAAGTTTTTGTGAAAACGTGAAGCTTTTAAGCAATAAAAAACAGTGCTCATAAAAGCACTGTTTTGACTGTCAATATAAGAATTTGCACTTAGCCATAAATTTTTCCATCCGGGAAAGAGCTTTTTCTATGCTGTCGATAGAGTATGCGTATGAACAGCGGATAAAACCTTCTCCGCAATCTCCGAAGGCATTGCCGGGGATCACTGCAAGCTTCTGGTCATAGAGGAGCTTTTCGCAGAAGGTAGCACTGTCCATACCTGTGTTTTTGATTGAAGGGAAAACATAGAATGCTCCTTTAGGCTCAAAACACTCAAGACCCATTTTTTCAAAACGGCGAAGCATAAATTTACGCCTTTCATCGTATGCATCCCTCATACGGGCAATATCTTCTTCTCTGTATTCGCTCTGTAATGCCTCAAGGCCTGCGAACTGGCTTGAAGTGGGTGCACACATGATAATGTACTGATGTATTTTATTCATATTATAAATTATCTCTTCAGGGCCTGCCGCATAGCCAAGTCTCCAGCCTGTCATAGCAAAGGCCTTTGAAAAGCCATTAAGCACAACTGTACGTTCTCTCATTCCTTCAAGAGATGCAATCGAAACGTGCTGAACTCCGTATGTAAGCTCTGAATATATTTCGTCACTTATTACGGAAAGATTGTGTTCAATTATTACTTTCTTTATAGCTTCAAGATCTTCCTTTTCCATGATCGCACCTGTGGGGTTGTTGGGGAAAGGGAGAATAAGAACCCTTGTTTTTGGTGTTATTTTCTCAAGCATGTCCTCGGGAGTAAGACGGAACTCATTTTCAGCCTTACAGCTTACGACAACAGGAACCGCACCGCACATAGTAACACAGGGCTTGTATGATACATATGAAGGCTCAACAACGAGAACTTCATCACCAGGGTCAACAAGTGCCCTTAAAGCATCGTAAATACCCTCGCTGGCACCTACTGTTACAAGAACTTCTCTTTCACCTGAATATTCAACGCCTATCTTTTCTTTAAGATAGTTTGCAATAGCATTCCTTAACTGTGGCATACCCTGATTTGAAGTGTATGTTGTGTAGCCTCTTTCAAGGGATTCGATCGCACATTCCCTTATGTGCCAGGGCGTTGCAAAATCAGGCTCGCCAACACCTAAAGAAATAGCGTTATCCATAGTGTTTACTATATCAAAAAACTTCCTTATGCTGGAAGGGGGCATATTTTTTATTGTATTTGAAACGAAACTATTCATAATTAAAACCTACATCCTTTCATTTTTAACTGCCTTTTATTGCTGATACCGGACCAAAGCCAATCAAAGACATACAGATGCGGTAAAAAGCTTGTTTTACCTTTTTTATTATATAAGCACTTTAACCACAAGAATATCAAAAAACGGCTTTGATCCTTGCGGCGACTGCATCATAAGTATAGATATTTGTTTTAAGGGAAAATCTTTTAAAACTATTCATAATATTTCTCCTCTTCGAAATACATTGACATATATTATAGCATAATAAAAATTAGTTTGCACTAATATTTTTTAATATATTTATTTGGTTTTTAGATAATATAGTTGTTAAAAAGGGTGGTGTTTGTGTTATACTGTTTTTAGTATATAAGTATTTTAACGGAGGCAGAAATGGACTATCCTTTTGATAAAAATTCAGTATTCCTTGTGACAGGCGGCGCCGGTTTTATAGGGTCAAATATATGTGAAAAGCTTGCGGAGGCAGGCTATAGAGTAATATGTCTTGATGATCTTTCAAACGGGAAATATGAAAATATCGCTCAGCTTGAGGGAAAAGATGGCTTCAGTTTTATAAAAGGAGATATTAGAGATTTTGATGTATGCCTTAAGGTTTGCGAGGGTGTGGATTTTGTTCTTCATCAGGCAGCTCTTGGCAGTGTTATTGAAAGCATGGAAAAGCCTGAGCTTTACGAAGCTGTTAATGTTTGCGGTATGGAAAATATGCTTAAAGCCGCAGTTATAAACAATGTCAAAAAGTTTGTGTATGCTTCAAGTGCGGCTGTTTACGGCGATAGCGGAAAAAGAATAGCAAAAGAGGGTGAAGAAGGTGCCCCTATTTCTGTATATGCTGAAACGAAGCTTAAAAACGAGCTTACGGCAAAGGATTATGCGGGATATATTGATGTATATGGATTAAGATATTTTAATGTCTATGGTAAAAGACAGAGATATGATTCCTCATACAGTGCTGTTATACCTAATTTTGTATCAAAGATGATAAAAGGTGAACAGGTGTGTATAAACGGTGATGGACTGCAGACAAGGGACTTTGTTTATGTGGATGACGTAGTGCAGGCAAATCTTAAGGCATGTCTTGCGGACAGTAGGTCTTCGGGTGAGGCGTTTAACATAGCATGTGGAAGTGAGACGAGCATAAAAGAGCTTTATGATGTACTTGAAAATATATTGGGGGCAAAAAAAGAGCCTTTACATGGTCCTGCTGTTAAGGGAGATATACGCTTTTCCTGTGCAGATATTTCAAAAGCAGTGAATATGCTTGGATATAAGCCAGAATATGATTTTGAGGCAGGTATAAGGGCTTCGGCAAAGTGGTACAAAAACAATATATAATTGTAATGAGGCGGGATAAATCCCGCCTTTTTTAAAGCTTATAATTGGAATTTAAGAATATATCAGTTTTATTTACATTTAAGGTCTTCGGTGATAGAATAAACTTGATAGACTATGTTTATTAAGGGGATATTATGACTGATCAAAGAAGAAAAAATAAATTTCTTATAGTGCTTGATATATTTGTAAATGTTGCCGGTATGGCTTTGATATTTACTGTTATTTGGTTTTTATTCTATCGCTATAACCTTTCGGAGTTCCTTTACAAAAAAGGTACGGCTGTGTTGATATTTGTTTATTCAATTCAGTTCTTTCTGTTTGCAAGCTTATATGGAGGCCATAATGTGGAGTATTACAGGACTTCGGAGATAATATATTCTCAGTGTCTTTCTATGGCGTTTGTAAATATTGTTACATGGCTTCAGATATGTCTTATAGACAGAAAGATAGTAGCTTTATGGCCTATAGTGTTACTATCGGTAATAGATGCCTTATTTATATTATGGTGGTCTGTATGGAGCATAAGACGTTTTAGGAAAAGGAATATCCCAAGAGCCCTTACGCTTTTATATAGCGGAAGTAGACCACCCTATGAACTTGAAGAAAAATTAAGCCACTATAAATATAAATTTGAAGTTAAAAACCATATAAATACATCATGCGGATATGACCGTATAGTTGAAATGCTCGACGATAATGACGGTGTGCTTATGGGAGAAATAGACCCTGAGCTTAAAAGTAAGATAATAAAGTATTGCTTTGAGAGAAAAATGCCTGTATGTATCATGCCTAATGTATCGGAAATAGTTTTAAGAAGTGCCTATGTTATAAGCCTTCTTGACAGGCCTATGCTTATTTGTAAAAAAGGTGAGTTATCACTTCTTGATGAGTTCATAAAAAGATGCTTTGATATTTTTGCATCAGGGGTTGGGCTTGTTGTAGCGGCTCCGTTTATGCTGATCATTGCACTTGCTATAAAGGTTTATGATAAAGGTCCTGTTTTATATAAACAGACAAGGTTAACTATAAATGGATCAACATTTGAGCTTTATAAATTTAGGAGTATGATAGTGGATGCCGAAGGGGATGGTGTGGCAAGGCTTGCAAAGGAAAACGATGACAGGATAACACCGGTAGGTAAATTTATCCGCCGTTTCCGTTTGGACGAGCTGCCTCAGCTAATAAATATTTTAAAAGGCGAGATGTCTATCGTAGGTCCTAGAGCTGAAAGACCGGAGATAGCCGAGCAATATGAAAAAGATATACCTGAATTTAAATATAGGCTTAAAGTCAAAGCAGGTCTTACAGGCTATGCGCAGGTGCTTGGACGATATAATACATCGCCTTATGATAAGCTCATGTGGGATCTTATGTATATAGAAGGATATTCATTATTTATGGATCTTAAAATAATAATGATGACTATAAAAATACTGTTTATACCTGAAAGCACGAGCGGTGTGGGTGAAAACTATATAACTGCTCAAAAATCATATGAGTTTGAAGAAACAGGTGAAAGAATTGGCTAAGAAAATAAAAAATGCAAGAGCTGATAGAAATGAATTCAAAAAAGAGATAATACTGCTTATCCCTATACTTTTTATACTTACGTTATTTATGTTTTGCGTAAGGGGAAGTGTTGTTGAAACGCATATCAGCGATCTGTTCTGGTTTACAAAGGGTGAGTATGTTGGAGACCTATATGCATATTTCAGGATGCAGATATTTGTTCTTATAACGATAGTATTTGGAGTTTATATGCTTTTTAGCATATTCATAGGGGAAATAAAAATAACAAAGAAAAAAGTATTTATACCAATGGCAGTTTATTCTTTGTTTGTTATACTTTCTTTTGTTTTATCTGAGTATAAAGATGTAGCTTTATGGGGCGCTGTTGACAGATATGAAGGAACGGCGTCACTTTTATGCTATATGGCTATCCTCTTTTACACTATGCATGCTGTAAATAGTGAAAAGGCTGTAAAAATCATAGTTAAGTGCTTTGCCATAGCCTGCGGTGTTCTTGGTATGTGGGGAATACTTCAGTTTTTCGGCATGCAGCTTGATTCATTGCCTGAATGGCTTTATCTTTCTTCAGGTTTGCGTGATGTTGCAAGCATTGCTGAAAAACAGGCAACTGATGCAGTTACCCTCTTTTTTAGCAACCAGAACTATGCTTCGTTTTTCCTTGTTTTCCCTATATGCATATTTGGTATGGCATGCATTTCACAAGAGGATACAAAAAAGAAGATCGCTTATGCCATTTTAACAGGGGTCATGATGTTCTGCCTCTGGCAGGCTGCATCTCTTGGAGGAATGGTAGGACTTGCAGCTTCTGTTGTGGTCGCTGTTATCGTTGCAGGTCCAGCAAATATCATCAAGTGGAAAAATAGCCTTGGCCTTCTTATACTTGTAGGTGTAATATCTTTAGGTGCCAGCCTTCCCGTTGTTATGAAGGAGATCAAAAGCGGTACTGTAAGCAGTATTTTAGGTTTTGAGACAGCTTATGCTACAGAAAACAGTAAAGAGCCTCTTAAATTCGTAACTATAGATCATGTTATCACTGATGGTGAGGATATAATATTCAGTTTTGCTGGTAACGAGATAAAAATAGAGACTGAAAACGGAGATGTAAGAAGGGTACTTGATGAAACAGGCAATCCATATTCTTCAGATAGAGGATTGTTGAACGTTTCTTCCCGATTTGATGAAGAAAGCGGGTATACTCTTATCGAAGTTGAAACAGCAAAACAGACATGGGTTTTTACTGTTTTTAATGGCGAAGTGTTTTTCTTTGCTCCTTCGGGAATGGGGATAAAGCTTGATAAGGTAGAAAGTATTGGATTTGAAAATAATCAGAGTTTTGCTACATACAGAGGATATATCTGGTCAAGAACATTACCCATGTTAAAAGAGACTATACTCATAGGTAATGGTGCGGATACATTTTCTATATATTTCCCTCAGGATGATTATGCGGGAAGATATAATATTGGATACTTCAGTGATGATACAAACATTATCGTAGATAAACCCCACAATATGTATCTTGGTGTGGGAACCAATACAGGTGCTATTTCTATGATAGCCTTTATAGCGATATTTGTTATATATATCATTGAAAGTATTAAAGTATATCGTAAGCATGAGTTTAATGGATTTAAGGACTATATAGGTATGGGCATACTTATAGCCATAACAGGCTTTATGGTTTCTGGCCTTGTAAATGATTCTACAGTACAGATGATGCCTGTAGTTTATGTGCTTTTAGGTGTAGGATTTGTTATCAACAGGATGACGTATAGTGATAGAATATGATATATTTATTTGAATATATTTATGAAGCTATTTGGGGTTTTAATTGTATAAAAAATAACACATTAAATATACTTAACAACTTATCAATTTTAAGTCTGTGTATAGGAAGGGAATATTAAGATGAAGTATTTAATAATAACATATGATGACTATTTTAATGTTCCATATATAAAGTGTTATGAAGATTCTCTTCAACGATTTGAGAATCACTATGATATTGTTATTTGGAATCGTAGTGGAGAAAAGGTTGATATATCAAATGCTTTTGTTTTTTCTGCAAAAGATAGTCATTCAAAGATTGGCAAAATTATTCCATTTCTTCGTTGGAGGATGTTTGTAATTAAACTATTGAAAAAGAACAACTATGATAGACTAATCATTTTAACAACTCTTCCAGCAGTGTTACTAGCAGATAAATTATTAGGAAAATTTAAAAACCGATATTGGTTTGACATTAGAGATTTTACATACGAGAATTTTTCTGTTTATAAAGGAATAGTTGGTAGGCTTGTAAAAACGGCAGCAGCGACAAGCATTTCTTCACCGGCATTTCGTAATTTTCTTCCTGTGAACGATAACATTTTTTTCACACACAATATTTCCAACGAAGATTTATTTGAAAAATATTGTAATATTAATGTGGAACGAGCACCTTTTAAAATAGGATTTGTTGGTGGTATACGTTTTGTGGAGCAAAATCAGTTGTTAATAAAACAGTTTGCAAATAATCCAAAATATCTTTTGAAATATGTAGGTAGAATGCATTTAGGGTGTGATCTGCCCTTGTTTTGTGAAAAGAATAAAATTGATAATGTAGAGTTTTATCCATCATTTATAAATATTCAAAAGCCGGAGATTTATCGTTCTATAGATGTGATTAATAGTATTTATGGAGATGAAACAGAGATCGTTAGGCTGGCTTTACCTAATAAACTTTATGATTGTGCACTGTATAAAAAACCTATTATGGTGTCGAAGGGTACTTACCTAGCGGATGTGGTTATAAAATATAATTTAGGAATAGCAGTTGACATTAAAAATGAGGATGTAGTGGAGATTCTGGAAAGATATTTGGAAAAGTTTGATTGTGAAAAATTTGAGCTGGGTTGCCAGAACTTTTTGGAAAGTATTAAGGAGGATCTAAAGGGGTATACAGATGCATTGTATGATTTCTGTGCAGGAGAGTAAACTTATGAGCACATTTAAGAAATATACTGTAGCATTTTATAGTATTATTTGAAGATTGTATAGTAATTATTTAAGATTGATGAAGGGTGAATAGTTTGATAAACATAATCATTAAATGCTTAAAAAAAATGAAACGTATATTAAGGTCCGGTATAAAGAGGGATTTTGCAACTTTGAAAATGGAATTGATCAGTCCTTTTAGAAGGATTATTCTAAGGAAACACGTGGCGGATAAAAAGGCTTTTTTGGGTTTGAAAGATGATGTTTGCTGCAAAAGAGTAATTATTTTTCCTCCTACTATAGACTGGGATATGCCTTTATATCAAAGACCACAGCAATTGGCTGTGTCTTATTCTAATAAGGAGGATATAGTTGTTATATATATAACAAAAAATTTACAGTATGATAAAGTTTCTACTGTGAAAAAAGTAAAAGAGAACTTATGGCTTGTAAATGATAGTTTTTCTGCGGATTTAAAGGAGTATTTAGAAACAGCAAGAGAAAAGATTGTATCTATCAGTTGGACTATTAACAAAAGGTATTTGGAATTACTTCAACCGGATAGAGTTATTTATGAATATATTGATGAGTTAGAGATCTTTGGTGGGTATGGCTCAGAAATGGAAAAAGACCACTTGGAATTTTTGAAAAATTCAGATGTCGCTGTATGTACGGCAACAAAGCTATATCGACAGGCAGAGAAATATGCAAAAAAACCATTGCTTTCTCCTAATGCAGGCGATTATGATTTTTTTGTAAATACAGATTCTTATGAAATTGATCCTATAATTAAAGATAAAATCAAACCGTATAAATGTGTTTTGGGTTATTATGGTGCAATAGCATCTTGGTTTGACTATGAATTAATTAAATCAGTCGCTGAAAAACATTCCGAATGGGTATTTGTATTGGTTGGTGTTGATTATGATGGTAGTATTTATAAAAGTGAGATTACCAAAATGAAAAACATTGTTTATGTTCCTCCTCAGCCATATAGAAATTTACCGGGATTTTTAAAAGCTTTTGATATAGCAATGATCCCTTTTGTAATTAACGAAATAACATTGTCTACATCACCGGTAAAATTATTTGAATACATGGCAGCTGGGAAGCCAATTATATCTTCCAAAATGCCAGAATGTTTAAAATATCAAAGTGTAAAAACATACTCAAATGAAGATGAGTTTTGCGAAATTGTTGATGGATATATGGCGATGGAACCTGAGAATAAGTATTGGGAAGTCTTAAGGAAAGAGGCACTTGAAAATACATGGGATACTCGTACTGATGAAATTTTAAATGCACTTTAGTAAAGCAAGATATTGTTTTTATAGTTAATAAAGATAAGTAGATTAAAACTGGGAAAATATAATAACTATCTTTTTAGCGACTAATTTTAGTTACAACCGTTTATATAAAAAGGAACATAGATAGTAGAAATTAGCACTGATATATATTATGTGATAAATTAGTAGAGGTACGAAATGGGCAGCTTAATTAAAACTATCAAAAATTTTTTAAATTATAAAGACCTTTTGAGAGAACTTGTGTCAAGGGACATAAAGCTTAAATACCGCAGGAGCTTCCTCGGATATTTATGGAGTGTGCTCAATCCTCTTATGATCATGGTGATAATGACAATAGTTTTCTCTACTATGTTCAGAGGCAATATTGAAAATTTCCCTGTTTATCTTTTTACAGGTCAGTTGCTTTTTAGTTTTATGAATCAATCTACACAGCAAGCGATCTATTCCATAACGGGTAATGGGGCGTTACTGAAGAAGATATATCTTCCGAAGTATATATTTGTTTTTTCAAAGATAACAAGCGGACTCATAGACTTGATTTTTTCATTTGGTGCTCTCGTTCTGGTAATGATATTTACCGGAGCAAAATTTACACCTTATTGTTTGCTTTTCCCTTTTGTTCTTATACAGCTTTATGTGTTTTGCCTTGGGTTCGGAATGTTTCTGGCTCAGGCAAACGTCTTTTTCAGAGATGTTCAGTATCTCTATAATGCGTTTATTACAGCGTGGATGTATGCTACACCTTTGTTTTATCCTATAGAGATGCTTCCTGGCTGGTTGCAGTTTATAGTATCTCATTTTAACCCTATGTATTTGTATATAGATCAACTGAGGGCGCTTGTTTACCGCGGAACATTGCCGTCTGCCTATACAGTTGTTATGGGAGTGGTAATAGCGGTTGCGGTTTTGGGTATAGGAAGTTTTTGTTTCAAAAAAAATCAGGATAGATTTATCCTTTATATATAAGGAGGAATTGTATGTCTGAACATATTCATATAGATGTTGATCGGGTAACGATACGTTTCAATAAAGGCAACCTTAAGGTTGATAACCTGAAAGAGTACATTATAAGGATGATAAGGGGTGAACTTATGTTCCAGGAGTTTTTTGCACTCAAGGACGTAAGTTTTAAAATTAAGGCAGGCGAGGCATGGGGCATTATAGGTACCAACGGATCGGGAAAGTCTACTTTGCTTAAAGCTATAAGCGGAATAGTCAAGCCATATAGAGGATCTATAAAAGTAAATGGAACGATTTCTCCGCTGATAGAGCTTGGAGCCGGTTTTGACCATGAAATGAGTGCAAGAGAAAATATATTTCTTAATGGATGCATTTTGGGGTACTCCAGGAAGTTTATGGAGGAACACTTTGACGAAATAGTTGATTTTGCTGAAATATATGATTTTCTGGATTCACCTATAAAAAACTACTCATCAGGAATGCAGGCGAGGCTTGGCTTTGCCATAGCAACGGTTGTAAAGCCGCAGATACTTATTGTTGATGAGGTGCTTGCAGTAGGTGATTTCAGATTCCAGGAAAAATGCAATAAAAGAATGCAGGAGATGCTTGAAGGAGGAACTACACTTCTTCTGGTTTCTCACAATATAGATGATATTGAAAGATTATGTGACCATGTGCTGTGGCTTGATAAAGGTGAATGCAGGATGCAGGGTGATGCGAAGGAAGTGTGTGAAGCCTACAAAGAGTTCAAAGGTGAGCGTTGAGGTTTGACATAAAAATTTTAAGGATTAGTTTATAAGATAAAAGTATCAGTTATTATACTGGTATATAACGTTGAACATCATACCTTGTTCCTTGACGCGTATGAGCATTTTCAAATGATTCTTAAGGATATGGGGATCTATGAGGAAGTGAAGAGAAGTTTTGTGAATTTTGCCTTGGGAGGATGTATATATGAGATCAACTCTATAAGAGATCCGGAACTAAGGGAAGAGGCTATAAAGCTTTTCCTTACAGATCATATTTATAGATTTGATATAGCGGATAAACCAAAGTCATATTTTTTCCTTAAATACAGATATTTGGAATTTATGGAAATGAAGAAACGCGTTGATTATATATGAATGTGTCGTGAAAAATCAATTAATCAGCTTTTACGGGGTGAAGTGTTATGAAAAAACCTAAAGTGTCGGTAATTGTAGCAGCATATAATGTGGATGCATATATCGACAAAACTATGATGAGTGCAGTGAATCAGTCTTTAAATGATATTGAAATAATTTGTGTTGACGATGGGTCTACTGATGATACGAATGAGATATTAAATAGTTTTGCAAAAGAGGATAACAGAATAAAAGTCATTAAGCATGATGTAAACAAGGGCCTTAGTATTACGCGTAAAGATGGTGTAATGGCTTCAACCGGTGAATATATTTTGTTTTTGGATGGAGATGACTACTTAGACGTACGTGCGTGTGAAGATTTATATGAAGATATAACACGTGAGAAGGTGGATATGTTTCAGTTTGGAACAAATGTTGTAGTTTTTGAAAAGTACAATAAAGAAGAATTATATGAAGTAGAAAGGTGGATTACACCTTATGACGGCAAAAGAAGTTTCAAATATAATGGCGATTTTACAAATTTTTGTTTTGTTGAAAAAGCTTTTGGATGGAATATGTGGAACAAGATTTATAACGGAGATATAGTTCGTAAAGCTTTTTCTTATATAGGTAATAATTATATAAATATGGCTGAGGATGTCTACCATACTTTTTTAATAACTTTTTTTGCAAAAAGTTATGCGTCTACAAATGAAAAATACTATTATTATAACTGGGGCGCAGGAATGACAGGTAGTAAGCAGTTAACAAATGATTTTTTTGAAAAAAAAGCAGAACGAGGAAAGATATTTAAACCTTTGGAAACATTTACTGATAAGATGGATCCGGGTATGATTACAGGTGATTCAATAAAAGCTGTGAAAACACAGTTTATTAATGAAACCGTTATTGATTTAGCATTAAATAACAACTTGCTTGATAAGAACAAAATATTATCAGTAGCGTTACAGCACTATGACAAAACGGATATATTGTGTGGCTTGGCAGAGTCATATTATAATGGAAATTATGCTATTAAGAAAAATATAATAAAAGTTTGTGAAAGTAGTTTTAAAGAGACAGCAACTGGCAGCATAAAAACAATCGGAATGTATTATTTCAGGATGGAGAATGGTAGCGTAGAACGTGTTATCTCAAAGCTTATACCTATTTGTATTGATATGGGATATGATGTAGTTCTTTTTACCGATGAAATTGCTTCGCCACGGGACTATTACTATCCCGAAACGGTTAAGCGTGTTATCTTGCCTAAAATAAGAGAATACAACAAAAAAGAGTATAAAGAAAGATTTGAATATTTGAGCCGAATGGTTAAAGAGCATAATGTCGATGCACTTATTTATCATGCTTGGAATTATCCTCATTTATTGTTTGATATGTTAGCAATAAAATCTGCTGGTTCAAAGTTTATTGTACATACACATAACTTTTTTGCAAGTTCGTATGGATCGATCTGGGCTGATGGCGTTATAAACGATATACTTCTAAATTACATATACAAACTGTGTGATGCTATAGTTGCTATATCTGAAGCAGATTATAACTGGTGGGCAACAAGGTTTGATAATGTATACAGAACTATCAATCCTTTTAGCTTTGATCCTTCTTCCGTTGTGCCTGCCAAGCTTGATGGAGCAAACATTGTCTGGGTTTGCAGGATTAGTCCGGAGAAGCAACCGATCGATGCATTGAAGATAATGAAAAAAGTTGTAGACAGTGGATGTAAAGCAACGCTTCATATGGTTGGAGGCGGAGATGATAAAGAATATGAAAACACGGTAGTTTCGGAAATCGAAAAAATGGGTTTGAAAGAACATGTTATTATGCATGGTTTCCAGACAGATGTTTCTCCATTTTTCAGTAATGCATCTATCTACCTTCATACAGCAGTATTTGAAGGTTTCCCTATGTCAGTTATGGAAAGCAAGGCATATGGTTTACCGGCAGTAATGTATGATATCCCTAGTTTGGATGTTATTAAAGAGCGAAAAGGTATGTTTGTTATAGAACAGGGAGATATAGATACTGCAGCACAGAAAATTATTTGGCTTTTGAAGAATGATGAAGAAAGAAAAGCTATGGGAAGGGTCGCAAGAGAAAGTTTTGAGTCTATGTATAATTTTGATATAGCTGGTTTATGGAAATCAATTTTTACAGATTTAGAGGAAAACAGAACTCCGGATATCAAAAGAAACGATGAACGATTAAAAACTGCATTAAGTATGATGCTTGATTTTACTGCAGCTGGAATTGAAGAACGCGACAAAACAGCACGAAGTAGTTGTAATGCTTTGGCTTTGAGAGAGCTTGAATATCAGAGGAAATTACAAGAAGTTGAGAGTATGCGTACTTGGAAAATGATTCAAAGGTACAAGAACTTTATGGATAGTACTACCATAGGTAAAGCATTAAGTAAGATCCGCGATTTGTTGTTCCCAAGACGGTGATGAAAGATTAGATCAAACCGAAGAAAACATAAAAATAACTGTATATGTTTTAATTGGGAAAGTATTAGCAAACAGGAATTAAATCTTGAAATAGGAAAGAGTATCTAAAATGTATGTCAGTTAATAATTGAGGTTGGATAAACCCAACAGCATTTAAGAGGAAATGTAATGAGTCGAAAAACAAATAAACATACTAAAAAGAAAAAACAACCTAAATCCGTATATAAAAAGCAGATGAAGTCAAAAACATTAAAAGAAATGCTGAAAGACCTATCTGAATCACCGAAAGCATTATTGAAACTTAATATAAGCATGATTATTATAACGATTATCGGCTGTTTTATTATGTTGGAATATAGTTCAGGTTCTTCGTTGGCACATGTATCGGATCTTGGAGTTAAATATATACTGCTTAATGGATTAACACTAGGCGTGTTATGGGCAGCATTTATGGTGATTTTTTACCGTACTTGGTTTTCGTGCCTTTTGTGTACGTTGCTTTGCGGTATAGTTGCTGTTATCAATTATTATATCATTATGTATCACGGAAGCCCTTTGGGATTTATGATGATTAAAAACTTTACAACAGCAATGGGAGTGGTTTCTTCGTACAGCTTTTCTATAGATAAAATAGTTGCCGTAATAGTTACTATTATGATTTTGCTCAGTGCAATGTCTTTTGTAGGATGTTATATTACAAAGAAATGCACCTTACCTAAAAGCATTGGCTTGAAGAAAAGGTTGCTTTTGGTAACGATAAGCGTTTTAGTGATGTATATTGGTTATTTTGGTGAAAACCCGATCAAACCGAAGAAAACATTTAATTGGTTGTGGAAGCCAGGCTATCATAAATACGGATATGTTGCGTGTACTGTGGAAAGCATTGTCAACTCATTTAATATTGTCAATGAGCCAGAAGGATATAACAAAGATGATATTATGACTTTTGAAATCAAAGAACAGAAAGATAAAGAAACGGAAACACCAGATATTATCTTGATAATGAATGAAACATTTTATGATTTAAGACAGGTTGCGGATATTGAAACAGACGTACCATTTTTAGAGAACATAGAAAATATGGAGAATGTCTTATATGGATATTCTGTCGTTCCCGGTGCCGGTGGCGGAACTAATAGCTCGGAGTATGAATTTTTGACAAGTAACTCCCTTCGGCTGATGCCTGGTGTTTCGCCTTTTATTGTTATGGATATTTTTGGTGCAAACAGTATTGTAAAGCATATGAACGAGTTGGGCTATCATACAGTTGGCGGACATATAGCACCGGCTCAAAACTATGCGCGAGGACAGGGATACACGGCACTAGGGTTTAAAGAAACTCATTTTTCTAATGATTTTTTAGACATAGAGTATTACAATAAAAGAATATATGGAACTGATGAGAGTGCTTACAAGAATTTGATTAGATGGTATGAAGAAAGCCCTGATGGTGTTCCACATTTCCAGTATTTGCTTACAATACAAAATCATGGTTCATGGAGTGTGAATGATTCTGAGTATGATACAGTGCATGTGCAAAAGGATTTTGGAGAGTATACAGAACCGATTAATGAATTTTTGACAGGTATTCGTATGTCTGACATAGCATTCAAAGAACTGACAGATTACTTTGCACAACAGGAACGCCCCGTTATAGTATGTATGGTTGGGGACCATAGCCCCAATTTTACTGATAAAATAGTAGATGAAAAATATACAGAACAAGAAAAAGAATTGCTTTTGAGGAAGGTTCCCTTGGTAATATGGGCAAACTTTGATTTAGGAGATCAGGACCTTGGCACTATGAGTTTGAACTATGTTGTCCCTACGCTTTTGCATATGGCAGGTGTTACGCTTAGCCCTTATTACAGCTATATGCTTGAGATGAAAGAAAGTGTACCTATTCTTTCATCTTACGGTGTTTATTATGACAAAGATGGAAATATCTATAGATATAATGATGACGAAGGCTCTGCTTATGAAAGCTTGGTAGACAATTATTTTTATTTGGAATATAATAATTTACAACAATTAAGAAGGCAGGAACTGTTTGAACCTTGGTAAATAATAAACATTATATGGCTATATTATATAAAGGATGTTTTTCTAAGGATACAACATATTTAAAGATGCATAGAGATGGCAGAAAATAAATCCTGATAGTTTATAGGGAAAAATGAATCCATTAAAGAAAGAATAGGATAATGATATGAAAAAAGTAATGTTGGTTTTCGGAACTCGTCCTGAGGCAATAAAAATGTGTCCTCTTGTGAACGAGCTCAAGTCAAGAAAAAATATAAATACTGTTGTTTGTGTAACAGGTCAGCATCGCCAGATGCTTGACCAGGTGCTTAAAGCTTTTGATGTTGAACCTGATTATGACCTTTCCATAATGAAGGATAAGCAGACTCTTTTTGATGTGACTGCAAATATACTTCTTAAAATAAAAGAGGTGCTTGAAGAAGTAAAACCTGATGTTGTTCTTGTTCACGGTGACACAAGCACAACTTTTACAACAGCCCTTGCATGTTTCTATATGCAGATACCTGTTGGCCATGTTGAAGCCGGACTTAGGACATACAATATTTACTCACCTTATCCTGAAGAGTTTAATCGTCAGGCGGTGGGCATACTTGCCCAGTTTAACTTTGCCCCTACGGAGATATCAAAGAACAATCTTTTAAGCGAAGGCAAAAAGGATGAAACCATTTATGTAACAGGCAACACGGCAATCGATGCCCTTAAAACAACTGTCAGGGAAGATTATACAAACGAACATTTAAACTGGGCTGAGGGAAGCAGACTTATTATGCTTACGGCACACAGACGAGAGAACCTTGGTGAACCTATGCATCATATGTTCAGGGCCATAAAGAGGATAGTTGATGAAACACCTGATATTAAGGTTATCTATCCTATACATATGAATCCTTTAGTTAGGAAGGCGGCCGATGAGGAATTAGGTGGAGATGAAAGGATAAGGATAATAGAACCGCTTGATGTACTTGATTTCCACAACTTCCTTGCGAGGAGTTTTCTTATACTTACAGATAGCGGCGGAATTCAGGAGGAGGCGCCTTCTCTTGGTAAGCCTGTGCTTGTTATGAGAGATACAACAGAAAGGCCTGAAGGTATAGCTGCAGGAACGCTTAAGCTTGTTGGTACTGACGAAGAAACTATTTACAATAACTTTAAATTACTTCTTGATGATAAACATGAGTATGACAAGATGAGCAAGGCTTCAAATCCCTATGGTGACGGATTTGCAAGCCAGAGGATAGCTGATATTTTAGAACAGTATTTATAAACAGGAGATTGTCTATGAAATATTCCGTATTGATGTCTGTTTATAACAAAGAAAAGGCTGAGTTTTTTAAACTCAGCCTTAAAAGTATGTTTGAGCAGACCTGTCCTCCCGATGAAGTTGTTGTTGTGTGTGACGGGCCTCTTACAGAGGAACTTGATAAGGTACTTGAAGAGTTTAAAGCTATATATGAAGACACACTTGTTATATACAAGCTTAAACAAAATATGGGCACAGGGTTTGCAGCGAACACAGGTCTTGAGCTTTGTAAAAATGAGCTTATTGCAAAAATGGATTCAGATGATATATCTTATCCGGATAGATGTGAAAAACAGCTTAAAATGTTTGAAAAGTATGAAAAGCTTGATATGGTAGGCGGCTTTGTGTCTGAATTTGAGGGAGAAATAGGGAATGAGAAGGCAGTTAAAAAAGTACCTTATCGTCATTCGGAAATAATACGATATGCCAAAAGACGTAATCCCTTTAATAACCAGACACTTATGTACAAAAAATCTAAAGCGCTTGAATGTGGAGGGTATACATGTAATACGCGCTGCGAGGATTATGATTTTGTAACAAAGATGATGATTAACGGCGCAAAATGTATGAATATACAGGAATGTCTTGTGCACTACAGACTTGATGCAGGAGCTTATGAAAGACGAAGGAACTGGAAAAATACAGTGGGCTTTATTACGGTAAGACACAGAAACTGGCGAAGAGGGTTTTGTTCGTTTTTTGATTTTGTGGTGCCATGTGTGGCCCAGATGGTACTTTTTGTATTACCGGTATCTTTTACAAAAAAAATATATATAAAATTTTTGAGAAAATAAGCAGGATCATATCCTGCTTTTATTCTATCACGTTGACGATAAGAAAAATGTTTCTTATAATTATTTTAAATCAAGGAGGTAAAACTATGGACAAAAAACTTGGATTTATAGGATGCGGCAATATGGGCGGCGCAATTTTAATGGGTGCCTTAAAAAAAGAGGCTTTAAATAAAGAGAATGTCGCTGTCGTTGTTAAAAGTGAAAAGAGTAAAACAAAATATAGAGAACTTGGAATAACCGTATTTGATACTGTTAAAGAACTTTGTGAGTGGTGCGATATAGCCGTACTTGCTGTTAAACCCTATATGGCTAAAGATGTGCTTTCAGAAGGAAAAGCAGAGCTTAAAGGCAAGGCACTTGTTTCTGTTGCAGCAGGTCTTACTAACAGCATGCTTTTAGATATGACAGATAACGAAGTAAGGGTTTTAAGAACGATGCCTAACACACCTGCCCTTATCGGCGAAGGCGTTATGATCATGTGTGAGGAGACTGATGTAACAGAAGAAGAGAAAGCTTTTGTTGAAAAGGTTTATGAAGCTAACGGAGCCATTTACTGGATACCTGAAAAGCTCATGGATAGTGCAGGAACTGTTGCGGGCTGTACACCTGCCTTTGTTGCTATGTTTATAGAAGCCCTTGCTGACGGTGGAGTAAGAGAGGGCGTACCCAGAGAGATGGCATATAAATTAGCGGCAAATGCTGTTTACGGTAGTGCTAAAATGATGCTTGAAACAGGCTTTTCTCCCAGTGTTATGAAAGATATGGTATGCTCTCCTGGAGGAACTACTATAGAGGGTGTTGCGGCTCTCGAAGAGGGTGGAATGCGTCATGCTGTTATAGACTGTATCCACAGAAGTACGGAAAAAACAAAAAGGCTTGTATGAACCATTTGCCGTGATGAAAGGTAAAATGATATGAAAAAAATAATTAAAAAAATAAATGCATTTATTATAGCTGCTTTATTGGCTGTCGCTATTTGTATCCCTGTATCTGCAGAAACAGAAGATAAAGATATAACGGTGCTTTTTACCCATGATCTTCATTCTCATTTTCTGCCTGCTGTTGATGAAACCGGAGAGGAATACGGCGGATATGCCCGCCTTATGACAGTTATAAATGAGCAGAAAGAAAAACACCCTGATGCAATACTGGTCGACGGCGGAGATTTTGCAATGGGCTCGCTTTTCCAGACGGCCTATGCTTCATCAGCCCTTGAGCTTCGCCTGATGGGTGCCATGGGATATGATGCTACGACTTTGGGCAACCATGAATTTGACTATTTGCCCGAGGGCCTTGCTTCAATGCTTTATGCGGCGCAGGAGAGCGGAGGGAATCTTCCGGCCATAGTCAATGCCAATTATCTTCCGGCTAATGATGATGAGCAAATGCTTAAAGCTTTTGAAGCCTATGGAGTAGAAGACTATATAGTTATCGAGCGAGGCGGCATATATTTTGTTGTATTTGGTATATTTGGTTTTGATTCCGATGAATGTGCCCCTAATTCAGGTATGATATTTGAAGACCCTATAGCAAAGGCGCAGGAAACAGTAGATAAAGCTGTGTCATACTGCAAAGATACATATAACGCAGATCCTGTAGTTATCTGCCTTTCCCATAGTGGAACAGAAAAAGGTGAAGGCGAGGATTATGAGCTTGCAAAAGGTGCTAATGGCATAGATGTAATTGTATCAGGACATACCCATACCACTATAAAAGAACCAATAACTGTTAATGAAACATATATAGTTTCTTCAGGTGATTACGGCAGATATCTTGGAGTTATCGAACTTGATATGACTTATGATGGTACGGTAGCTTTGGATAGCTATGAGCTTATACCTGTAAATGACAGTGTTAAAGATGACGAAAGAATAGCTTCTTTGGTCGAAAGCTTCAAAAAAGATGTTGAAGATAACTACCTTTCAAAATATGGAGTTTTCTTTGATGAGGTGCTTGTTGATAACCATATAAAAT
>SVDG01000015.1 GCA_015057875.1 Lachnospiraceae bacterium
ACGATAGATTTTGACCTTGAGCAGAAGGCAAAGGATGAAAATACACATATCCTTATTTTCTGCAATCCTCATAACCCTACAGGCAGGGTGTGGACGAAAGAAGAACTTGAAAGGGTCGGTAAGATCTGTGCCGATAACGATATGTGGATAATATCAGACGAGATACACTGCGACCTTTTACGCTGCACAAAGGTGCATACCCCATTTATGAAAGTGATGCCCGGATATAAAAAGCTTGTTACCTGCATGGCACCCAGCAAGACCTTCAATATGGCCGGATTTATGACAAGCAATATCATAATCAGGGACGAGGAGCTTAAAGGCAAATGGAGAAGAGTTTATTCATCAAACATCAATCCTATGAGCCTTGCCGGAGCAACTGCTGCGTTTTCAAAGGGTGATGAGTGGCTTGAGCAGCTTAAGGCTTATTTAGATAAGAACTTTGAACTGGTTAAAGAGATGTTTGAAACAGAGGCACCTAAAGTTAAGTTTGCTATTCCCGAGGCTACATACCTTGCGTGGGCTGATCTAAGTGCGTATATCCCTGTTGAATGCGAGGCTAATGTGCCCTTTATGTTTGCTGAAAACGGCGGTGTTGTTATAGAGTACGGAAAGATGTTTGTGGATAACGGACTTGGACATGTGCGTATCAACCTTGCTTACCCTGCAAGCGTTGTAAAAGAGGGTATAAAGAGGGTTTGTGCTGTGCTCAACAAGATAGAAGCGGGGGAGATCGAGCTTTGAAGATGACGTCCCTTTGCTATATTGAGCAGGATAATATGTACCTTATGCTCCACCGTATCACCAAGGAAAATGACGAGAACAGGGACAAATGGATAGGCATAGGCGGTAAGTTTGAAGAGGGTGAAAGTCCTGAGGAATGTGCTATCCGAGAGATAAAAGAGGAGACGGGGCTTAGTGCAGATGACCTTGATTACAGGGGGATAGTTACATTTGTGTCTGATGAGTACGGTACGGAGTATATGCATCTTTTTAAGTGTACATCTTTCAGCGGTGAGATAAAGGATTGTGACGAGGGCGTGCTCGAATGGATAGATAAAAATGAGCTTTTTGCCCTAGAGATGTGGGAGGGGGATAAGATATTCCTCCGCCTGCTTGATGAGGAAAGACCGTTCTTTTCGCTTAAGCTTTGCTATAAGGGAGAAAAGCTTGTAAGTGCGCATCTTGACCGAGAGGTGATAATATGAGGATATTGGTAAGTGCCTGTCTTTTAGGCGTAAAATGCAGATATGACGGCAAAAGTGTGCCGAAGGAGAATGTGATGAAGCTTATGGAAGAGCATGAGCTGATACCGTTTTGTCCCGAGATATATGGCGGGCTTGAAACACCAAGAGACCCGTCCGAGATAAGAGGGGATAGGGTGGTTTCCGTAAATGGAAAGGATGTTACCGCACAGTACCGTAAGGGGGCGCAAGAGGCGCTTAAGATGGCGAATGTGTTCGGCTGTACTATGGCCGTGCTTAAGGAAAGAAGCCCGTCCTGCGGCAATAAACAGGTGTATGACGGGACTTTTACAGGTACGCTTACGGACGGAATGGGCGTTACTGCAAAGCTCCTTACCGATAACGGCATAAAAGTCCTCGGTGAAAGTGATATATGATTTAAGACCTTGGGGGTTTTACCCCCAACACCCCCACGAACTAGCAAGTTCAGAAATTCGCTTCGCGAACGGCTACGCCGCCGCCCTTTTTCTGGCGGTTTCGTCATTTGAAAAAGTTCGATCAAAACTTTAACTGGCGGAATTTTGTTCCGCTTAAAAACCAAGACCTATCCCTTTGGGGATAGGTCTTGGTTTTAACGCAAAGCAAAGCTTTGCAAATTAGAATTTAGGTCAAGCCTTTTTTAAAGGCTTGCGGAGCTTGAGGCAGAGCCTCAAGGTTTTATGTCTTATATCATCGCTTTTCAAGGAAGCGGCGTTTATATTTTATATTGGCATAGTCGGTTATATTTTTCATATATATAACGTCATAGACCCCGCCTATAGCACCTACTATGGGTGTTCCTTGCAGGAACTTCATATAAAGAAGCTCTCTGGATAACAATGCCGAGGTGGTTTTTATCTGTTTTTCAATGTTGATCTCACTGCTGAACTTACCTGTTCTGATAAAGGTATCTATCTCATTATTTATCCGTGACAGGTTATCGCCATAGGAAACTGCACCCTGTATTATAAGTAAAATAAAATTCCTCTCACGGTCGTTATCGTAGCTGTAGCCATAGTTTAAAGCTATTTCGTAAATGCCTTTAAAGAGCATTGCGGTGAAAATTGGTATATCAGGTATACCAACTCCTGCAGCACCCATACCTATACCTGCGGCACCTGAAAGGAGCATATTACCCGTGCCTGAGGCCTGTGCCCTTTTTGAAAATGAACGCAGGCGTTTACCGCTATGGTCGCTGAGAGAGGCATAGTCATTTTCGGAATATTTTTCCATAAGCCTTTCCTTGCTGTAGGTTTTTTCAATAAAGCCGGTACCCTTTTCAAAAATGAGGTTAAACACCTTGGAGAATGCCTCATCAATGGTATCCTGCAGTTTTGCAGGCACGATCTTTTCAAGCTTCCTGTTTATGATACTGTCTTTTTTATCGGCACGTGCCTTTAAAAATTTATCTTCTTTTTTTATCATATCAGCCCATTCTTTTTCATAGGGCGAAAGTTTCTTGAACATGTCCTTATCACCTGCCTTAAACGGATTATAACAAATGTATACAGCCATTTCAACGCAGTTAAAATATTCTTAATTTACGGACATAAAGTTGCAATAAATGATAAAAAGAGGTATAATAAATTGCTAACCATAATTATTTTACGGAGGGTACTGATTTATGGAAGAAACCGTTATCGTAATAATGCTTAAAGACAGTGTTACAGGCTTTCTGGAAAAAGAGCTTGGCTGCTATAAAATAGAAAATGACGATACACTTATATATAACACATTTGCCGTAGAAAACGGCGATGGCTACATTGTCAATATGAAGCTTACCTGTGACAGGGAGGTCGAAGACTGGGAATTTGATGCCATATTTGATTACTACGATCCTGAAACTTTAATGCCTTTTGTAACGTCTATAGAAGAAGAGGAAGATTGTTACAACCCTACATGGAACGTAACCTTTGATTTTGACGACAATACAGAGGTAATGGAGGAGAGGATCAGCAACATCCTTAAACTCCACGCCGGAGAACTTGAAACCGTATACGAGGCTATTGCTGATAAAAAGGATGAATACACAAAATGAAAAAGATCTTATACGCTCTCATAGCGGTCATGGTCATATCTTCTTTTACGGTAACGGGATGTACACCTGTATCTGACGATACACCCATTCCACCCATAACAGAAAACAATGATGACCCGGATATAACAGATGATCCCGTTACTCCACCTGAGGACGAACCCGTCATCCCCCCTGAGGATGAGCCTGTTATACCGCCTGTGGATGACCCTGTTATCCCCCCTGAGGATAACCCTGTAAAACCGCCTGTTAATGTAAGCCAGACGGATAAAGAGCTTGAACCTTACTGGTCCAGCGTAAGGGAGATAGCTTTATCTGCACAGAATTATTATACAGAAAACTTCAATAAAACAAGGCTCGTTTCAAAAAACGGAAAGCTTCATGATGCTTCTACGGGTGAAGATGTTACAACATCTACCCTTGTTGAAAAGGGATACCTTGCATCAAAATACAAAACCTACGACTGCAGCATACTTCTGCTTAAAACAGAAGATGTAAAGCAGTATAGAGGTATTTCACTTGCAAATGATGAAGAAGGTCTTTCTGTGTTTGCCGTTATAAAAAACCCCAAGGCAAACTCACACCTTTTAACAACCGCAAGGAGCAAAGGCGGGCTTATTTCAACTGCCGATTACATAAACCTTTTAACAGACTATTCACAAAACCATGGGTCTGTAGGCCGTCTTATGTCGGGTACTGAGGAATATAACCGTATTATAAATTTCCTCTCGATGTATGAAGGCAAGTTCGGCAAATACTATATCAGAAGCGTGACAAAGGATAACAAATACGCAGTTGTTGTGCTTTCCTCACAGAGTGATGTAAATAATGTCAGACAGTATATCCTCAGGAAAGAGAATAACGTGTGGGAGGTCGTTATGGATAAGCTTGAAAACGAAAGCCGCCCCAATGTGGCTGTAAACAAAAAGCTTCCGGATTTCAATCCCGACCTGTTGCCCGACTATACGTTATATGATTATAAAAAGACTCTTTTAAGCGATTATACAGGTATCCTTTATGCCCTTGTTGTAGATAAGCTTATAGACTCCATTGCGGATGTAAAATATATCGCCGGTGCAGACGATTTCTGCTATGTTGTACTTAATAATGAGGTCAAATATATCTGCTACAACGGTAGCCGTGGCTGGGACATTGATCAGGTGGCCGATATAGACGAGGCAACAGATTTTATGCGTTCCGTATCACTCTCTGCACCAACATTTATTATACTGGACAGATAAGAGGACAAAATGGAATATACATCTTTAAATAATACTATCATTATCAGACAGCCTGACAGCTTCAGGCTGTCTGAAACTTTAGAATGCGGTCAGTGCTTCCGCTTTGAAAAAATAGCGGAAGAGGAATATGTTATCATTGCTTTCGGCAGGGCTGTTACGGCCAAAGAAGAGGACGGGAACATAATAATAAACGGCCTTGACAAGGATGAGTTCGAGCTTAAATGGAAGCATTATTTTGATCTGGAAAGAGATTATGCTCTGCTTAAAGCCGGTTTGTGCGAAAACGATGAGATAATGAGAGAGGCTGTTAAGTTTGCCCCGGGTATAAGGATACTTAACCAGGATTTTTTTGAGTGCCTTATATCATTTATCATTTCCCAGAATAACCGCATACCTATGATCAAAAAGGTAATATCAAACATAAGTGAAAAATACGGCGAGCCCATAGGCGAAATAAACGGGGTGACATATTATTCCTTCCCTTCGCCGGAGACACTTAAAAATGCCGATAACGAAAGCCTTATGGCCCTTAAAACAGGCTTCAGGGCTAAATACATAATCGATGCCGTGCAAAAGATCACAAGCGGCGAGATACAAAAAGAAAAGCTTGATAAAATGACACTTGAGGAAGCGAGAAACACCCTTATGACCATTAAAGGCGTAGGGCCCAAGGTCGCGGATTGTGTTCTGCTTTTTTCCCTCGAAAGAAGCGAGGTTTTCCCTAAGGACGTATGGATAAAGCGTGTTATGGAGTATTTCTATTTTAACGGCGAGGACACAAAGAAAGAAGAGATACAGAAAAAGGCCGATGCTCTTTACGGCAATATGCAGGGCTTTGCACAGCAGTATCTTTTTAATTATGCCCGCACTCTAAAAATAGGAACAAAATAGTTTTACAAAAGAAAAGGTGGAAAAATGTTAGGTACTATAGTTAATGTTGTGCTTGTCCTTTTAGGCAGTATCATAGGCCTCGTTATAAAGGGCGGCATCAAAGAAAGATATAAACTTATCGTAATGGATGCACTGGCGCTGAGCGTGCTTTTTGTGGGTGCGGCATCTGCCCTTGGCGGAATGATGAGCGAAGATGCAAACCCTATGCTTTTTATAGTATGCCTTGCTGTTGGTGCACTTATAGGCGAGTGGATAGGTATAGAAGCTATACTTGAAAAAATAGGCGATACCTTGCAGACTAAGTTAGGTAATGGCGAAGGCAATATAGCCCAGGGCTTTGTTACAGCCAGCCTTACCTTCTGCGTAGGTTCAATGGCCATTTTAGGCTCTTTTGAAAGCGGTATACAGGGAGTACATACAACCCTTATAACAAAGGGACTTCTGGACTTTGTGGCATCTATAATATTTGCATCAGGTCTTGGTGTTGGCGTTGCTTTTTCGGCTGTCAGCGTGTTTGTTTATCAGGGTGCGCTTACTATGTTTGCTTCCTTCCTTCAGCCCTTTCTTACGGCTGATATGATAAGGGAGATATCTATCGTAGGCGGAATAATGATCTTCGGTCTCGGCCTTAATATGCTGGGAGTAAAGAAGATAAAAACAGCTAATATGCTTCCTGCTCTTGTTATACCTGTTGTTTACTACCTGCCTTTTGTGCAGAGGATAGTTGCTATGGTAACGGGGCTTATTTAAGGTGATAGTTATGGATAAAACCAATGCGGTAAGGCTTGTGGAAAGTGCAGGCCTTACTTTTGTTATTAAAGAATATGAATATGATGAAAACGACCTTTCGGGCGTTACGGCTGCGGCAAAGATAGGTATGCCTGCTGAGCAGGTGTTTAAGACCCTTGTTACAAGAGGTGATAAAAATGGGATAAATGTGTTCTGTATACCTGTTGAGGACGAGCTTGACCTTAAAAAGGCTGCACGGGTCTCGGGTAACAAAAGCCTTGAGATGGTACACGTTAAGGAGCTTTTGGCTCTTACGGGCTATATAAGGGGTGGATGCTCGCCTGTTGGGATGAAAAAGAAGTATCCTACTTTTTTTGATGAAACGGCAGAGCTTTTTGATGAGATAGCTGTAAGTGCCGGTGTGCGTGGTATGCAGATAGTGACGGAGCCAATGGGGCTTGTTACATATCTTGGAGCGCAGCTGGCTGAGGTAACAAAGGGGTAGAAATATGTTAAGGTTGATGAAAGAAGCTGAATTTGACAGGGTATACGATATACTTTATAAATCATTTGACCTAAACGAGATAAGGACTAAAGAGGGACAGAAAAGCCTTTTTAATGACAGTGCGTACAGCGTGCTAGTTAATCAGGATGTAACGGCTGTGTTTGGTGTGTGGGATCTTGGCGATATACGGTATATAGAGCATTTTGCAACGGATGAAAGCATAAGGAATAAGGGTTTAGGAAGTATGCTCCTTGATGAGTTTATAAAGGGAAAGGATACCCCTGTTATACTGGAGGCAGAGCTTCCCGGTGAGGAGATAACAGACAGGCGTATAAATTTTTATAAGCGTCACGGATTTAAGTTTAATGGCTATGACTATATACAGCCGTCTATGGGCGAAGGTAAAAATCCCGTACCGCTTAAGATGATGAGCTACCCTTTAGCATTGACCGAAGAGCAGTTTAAAGAATACCGTAAGAGATTATATACACAGGTGTATAGGTGTGACGTAGAAAACCTTGGTGGCTCTGCCCCCAATACCCCCGCAAGCCTTTGAAAAGGCTTGACCTAAACTTCAATTTGCAAAGCTTTGCTTTGCGTTACAAACCAAGGCCTACCCTAAAGGGTAGGCCTTGGTTTGTAAGCGGAACAAAGTTCCGCCAGTTAAAATTTGGATTAAACCTTTTTAAAGGTTCACAGGGTTCGGGACAGCGTCCCGAGGGTTTTTATCTTCGCATACATCAGCCGCGATATATATATCCTTTGCTGCTTTTATTATCATACCGCACACGGTTATTGCGGCAATGGGATCAAGGAAATAAAGCCCGAGCCTTGCGCCTATAACGCCTGCGAGGGAGGCAAGGGAAGAGAGGGCATCACTTCTGTGGTGCCAGGCATCGGCAGTAAGTGCTGTGCTTGAAAGTTTTTCGGCAGTTTTTAGTGTGTATCGGTACATTTTTTCTTTAACAGCGGCAGAAACGGCTATAGCAAAAACCGCTGATCTTCCGGGTATATCACTGCTTCCGTTAATAAGTGCCGTAAGCCCGCCGATACCTATACCCATTGCCGTTATAAAAAGCACGGCAGAAAGAGCCTTTGCGATCCTGTTTTCTATGAGTTTTGCATTTTTATCATCGCCCTTTGACATACGTACAGCTATAAGTACGGCAAGGGTCATACCCATATCAGCAAATGTGTGGCAGCACTCGGCGGCTATAGCCTTGCCGTCCGAAAAAACAACAGCCGTAAGCTTTATCGCAAAAATAAAAAGATTGAGCAATAGAGTGACAAGGATCACTTTTTTTGTCTCGTTATATCTTTCGTTTCCGTCCGTCTGCATATAAATCACCCCATATATACTATTAAAAACGGGGTAAAACGGTGAAATGAAAATGAGGAAAAATTTTTCAAAAAAATATGTAAAAATTTTGTTTAAAAAAAAGGATTTGCAATTTTCTTATAGAATATATATAATACAAAGAAATAAATAAAGTGTACCCTAAGAGAGTATACATCCTATAATAAAGGGGGAGATTCCAATGGTTCAGATTTTAGCAGGCGCTAAAGGCGAAGGAAAAACAAAAAAATTATTAGAAATGGCAAATAAAGCCGGAAAAACTTCAGACGGTCACGTAGTATTTATTGATGATGACAAGAGACATATGTATGATCTCCATTATAATATCCGTTTTGTAGAAACAAGCAGCTTCCCTATGGAAGATCATGCAGTACTTTTCGGATTTATTTGCGGTATACTTTCTCAGGATGGTGATATAGAGAAGATTTATATTGACGGCTTAAATAATATCGTTAAAGGTATGGCTGGCGATGACTATGTTGCTTTCGTAAACAATCTTGAAAAGCTTTCAAAAGAAGAAAGCGTTGATTTTATTATGATCATCAGTGGCGACAAAGCCGGTTTACCTGAAGGACTTGCACCTTACTTTATATAAAGCGAACCGGTTATGAAAAGCGTATACTATAAGTATTCGGATTTTCTTAAATATATATATGGTGAAAAAGTATATAAACTTCCGGTCAGCTTATCTGTAAGCTGTCCGAACAGACTAAACGGTCGAAAAGGCTGTAGTTATTGTGGTGAAAAGGGCGCAGGTTTTGAAAATTTATCCTGCGCCTTTGATATTTCATCCCAGATCTCAGCCAACAGGGACTATATAGGTAAGCGATATAATGCCCGCAAGTTTATAGCCTACTTTCAGAACTATACTAATACCTTCCTTCCTCTTGAGGATTTTAAGCGATATATGCATAAGGCAGCTGAAGAGGACATAGTTGAGATAGCACTTTCCACAAGGCCCGATTGTATAAATAACGATTATCTTGCTGTTCTTAAGGAAATAAAGGACAGCACAGGTATAAACATAACTATTGAGCTGGGATTGCAGACAACTAACCCCAACACTCTTAAGGCTGTTGAAAGAGGCCACACTCTGGCCGAGTATATAGATGCGGTATTGAGTATAAAGAGATTTGGATTTTTTATATGCACCCATATGATGCTTAACCTCCCCGGCGATACAATGGAGGATGTTATAGAGGGTGCAAAGGTGATTTCCGTACTTGGAAGCGACTTTGTTAAACTTCATGCACTTTATATTGTTAAGGGAACGAAGATGGCGGAGCAGTATGAAAAGGGTGAATTAGAGATCTGCACGCCTGAAGAATACAAAAAAAGAGTAGTAGAATTTTTAAGACACCTTGACCCCGGTATAGCGGTTGAAAGAATAATAGGCCGTGCGCCCGAAGAGGATACCTTGTTTTCTAACTGGAATATGAGCTGGTGGAGGATAAGGGATGAAATAGAAGAATATATGCGTTCTAACGGCATATATCAGGGCGATAAATTTGATTACACCGGCGGTAAAGCATTAAAAGTGTTCAATAAAGAGAGATAAATATAAAAAAGAGGGGACGGCTTGATTTAAGGCTGTCTCCTCTTTCTTTGTTAGATCATAGGTGCAACGATTGCAATAAGTATATATATAACAGTAAGCACAATAACAGGCCATGTCACAGCTTTTTCCTCAAAGCGCTTATCGGGGTTATGCATCAGTATGTTTTCGTTGCTTACAAAAAGTATACGCTCGTGTACTGTGTTTATTTTTATGAAGGCAAAAAACAGAAGTGCCAGGATCGGCAGAGATGAAATTGCAAATATACCGAGCTCTGCAATCATACTGACAGTTATTTCTGTAGCCTCAACACCTACAGATGCCTTAAGGGATATGACCTGCAAGGCATTAAGTATAAAGTGGGAAAGCATGGATGGATAAATTGATTTTGTGTAATAAACAAAAACGCAGAAAACCATGCCCATAGCGAAGCTGTAGAGAAACTGCTGTGCGGTAAGGTGGGCGATAGCAAATATAAAACCGCATAAAACGGCGGCTTTTTTAATGTTTACATTGCCGTAGCCTGAAAAGATGATACCTCTGTAGCATATTTCCTCAAACACCGCAGGAAAGACAGCAAGACAGATCATAAGCGGTATAGTGCCGTAGCCTGAAAGCTTGTCGAGGGCTGAGCTTATCTCGTTAGGGAAGATAAGTGCCGATATACCCGACAGAAGGTAAATACAGGGTTGTATTGAAATAGTGATGAGTATAACAAGTATTATATTAAATATATTTACATGATTGAGATATAGCGTCTCTTTAATACGGCTTTTTGTAAGCTTAAGAAAGATGAACGCAGGTATGCCGAAGCTCAGCGCATAGGTCAGGCACATCTCAAGCACCATATTGCTTATGTTAAGTGCATTTATTAAATAAGCCGCCACAAATTCACAAATCATTAAAGCCAAAGCGAAAGCTCCGGCTTTTTTTGTAAGTTCCATATTATTCACTCTCTTCAGGTGATGAAGCACTTACACCTGCTGTGCCTTCAGTAAAAGAAGGACAGTTCTTTTTATATCTGAGGTCGATGGCTTCATCTATAAACATTTTTATTACTGCAACAGTAGGTACTCCAAGGAACATTCCTAAAAATCCGAAAAGTGAACCACCTACGGTAACAGAGAATATTATCCATAATGCACTCATTCCCACAGATGAGCTTAATATCCTGGGCCCGAGTATGTTTCCGTCAAACTGCTGTAAAACGAGTATAAATATTGTAAGTATAACAGCCGACATAGGGTTTACAAGCAACACTATCGCGATGGAAGGTATTGCACCGATAAAGGGGCCGAAGTATGGGATTATGTTCGTTACGCCTATTATTACGGCTATAAGCAGCGAATAGGGTATTTTAAGCAGGCTTGCGCCTATAAAGCAAAGTATACCTATGATAAGGGAGTCTATAGCCTTGCCAAGGATAAAGTTATAATAAGTTTCATTTATCTTTCTCAAATTATAAAGTATAAATTCGGCTTTTTCCTCTTTAAACATAGCACGGATAAATTTTGCACCGTAAATAAGAGTATTATCCTTTTCATAAAGCATATAGAAGGCTAAAAGTATGCCTAAAAGGAACTTTAATACATTTGATGCTGCAAGGATAGTACCTGTAATAAAGGTCTGTATAAAGGCGGGTATATCCTCCAGTCTGCTTATAAGAGGCTCAAGCATTGAGTTTATGGTATCCTGTATCATTTCAGGGTCTATATAAGGCACGTATTCAATGAAATGATAAAGGTCATAATCCATCTGGAAAACATCGTTGCCGTCAGGCAGACGGTTGATGATGTTTGAAATATTTATAAGCATCTCGGGGATTATGTAATAAAGGATAATGGCTATCCCGCCAAGAACGATTATGTATGTGATAAATATTGAAAGCAGTCTTGCACCTTTTTTTCTGTTGTCAAAAAAAGCTATCCTGCTAAGTCCCTTACGCTGAATGAAGCTTACGAGGGGATTTAAAAAATAAGCTATAAAAAAACCATATATAAAGGGAAGCACTATATTACTTAAAGAGCTTAAGGTGTTCCCCAGAGAGCCTGTTATGGGAACTATGTTTTCAAGCAGCTTTTCAAATGCTATACAGCAGATTATTATAGCAAGCACGTATACGGATATCTTGAAATATTTTTTATCTACACTAAATCGCCTGTTAATCGTGATCATCCCCTTACAATAATGTATAATATCAAATTATAACACAATAATCCCTGTAATAAAACATACTTTAAAAATATTTAATTTTTATATACTGTATATTAGGCAAACAAAAGAAAATATTGTTTATACACTTTTTTTGTGTTAAAATTATGTGGTTAAACTATGCCCTTTTATAAGTTGAGGTATATATATGACAGAGAATAATAATAAAACCAAACATTTTTATATATCGGCAATACTGCTTGTGGCCCTTATGGGTACTTTTTTCGGTAAGATGGGGGCCTTGGGTGCAGGCGCGATATTTATTGCCATCATCCTTCTTGCGAATGATAAGGATAAAGAGGAGGAAGAAACAGCAAGGCTTATTGAAAGCAGGATACGTCTTTCTGATTTAAGGCTTCCGGCTAATATGCCTTTTCCCTATGCGGTTTTTGGCGAAACAGGTAATATACTTTTTTATAACGGAGAGTTTGAATCTCTTGTTGGAGATGCTGTGCCTAAAAAGAATATACTTTCTGTTTTTGAGGATATGCCCCTTGAGGAAGGTGTTTTTAGCTTAAGTTTTAACGGACGCAAATTCAGCGGATACGTAAAGGCAAGTGAGGTAGTTGATAAAAAGAAATTTACTGACACTATCCTTTCTCTTTTCCTTGTTGATGTTACTGAAAATGAAATACTTAAGGAAAGAATAGAAAAAAGCCATGTTGTAGGTGCCTTTATATTCATAGATAACTATGAGGAGGTATCTGAAAACCTTCAGGAAACAAGTCTTCCCATACTTACAGCCCTTATAGACCGTAAGCTTAACGCCTTTGCGGCACAGGCTGGCGGCCTAATCAAGAAATATGAAAAGGACAGATATATATTTATAACAACAGCTGATGCCCTTGAAAAACTTAAAGAGGGCAAGTTTGAGATAATAAACGAGATAAAAAATATTTCGGTAGGCGACCATCTGCCTGTTACTATGAGTATCGGTATGGGTGTAAGCGATGAAGAGGTACCGGTTGAAGCCGTTATAAAAGAGGCGAAGGCAGCTATTGACCTTGCCCTTGGCCGAGGCGGAGACCAGGTAGTTATCAAAACAAGCAAGGGTTATACATTCTTTGGCGGATTAAGCGGAGAGATCGCCCACAATGCAAGGATAAGGGCGAGGGTAAAGGCAGATGCCTATGCAGAGCTTGCGGCAGCAGCGGATAAGGTCATCATCATGGGTCACAAGAGAGCAGACCTTGACTGCTTTGGTGCGGCTATTGGCGTTATGGCTATGGTACGCAGTCTGGATAAACCCTGCTATATCGTTCTTGATGAGGTATCCGCAGGCATAAGGATACTTTATGACAAGCTTATGGCGGCAGGAGAGCATAGCGGCCTTATAATAGATGAAAACACAGCACTTCCTCTTATAACGGATTCGACCCTTGTTACAGTTGTTGATACACACAGGATGGGGATCGTAGCTTCTCCTAAGGTCATTGAAAAAGCCAGCAGAACGGTTGTTTTTGACCACCACAGAAAGAGTGCGGATTATATAGAAAAGGCTGTTCTTACCTATCACGAGCCTTATGCTTCTTCGACCTGCGAGCTTATAACGGGTATGATCCAGTATCTTGAAAAGAATGTTAAGCTTACGGCAAATGAAGCAGATGCTCTTTTGTCGGGCATAATTATGGATACAAAGGACTTTGGACTTAAAACAGGAGCCATTACCTTTGAGGCCGCGGCTTATTTAAGAAGAAAAGGAGCCGACAGCACAAGGGTAAGGATGCTTTTAAGGGAAGATCTTGATTCTCATAAGGCAAAAGCCGAGGCTATAAAAAATGCCGAGGTTTATTTTGATAATATTGTTATTTCCGTATGCGAGGGCAGGGATGACAGCTCTATAATTTCTGCTGCACAGGCGGCGGATGAGCTGCTTTATGCAACAGATATAAGGGCGGCCTTTGTGCTTACGGGAATAAATGACGAGGTTTATGTCAGCGCCAGAAGCTTTGGCGATATAAACGTTCAGGTCATAGCTGAAAAGCTTGGAGGAGGCGGCCATGCGACTGTTGCGGGACTTCAGCTTAACGGTATGGAGATGGACGAGGCCATTGAAAAAGTCAAAGGCGCTATAAGTGAATATTTAACGGAGGTTTGAAATGAAAGTAATTTTACTTGAGGATGTTAAAAGCGTTGGCAAAAAAGGACAGGTAGTAAATGCCAGCGAAGGATATGCAAAGAACTTTTTATTCCCTAAAAAGCTTGCGGTTGAGGCTAATAACGTCAATATGAACGAGCTTAACCTTAAAAACAAGGCAGAGGAAAGAAAAAAAGCACAGGAGCTTGAGGATGCAAAGGCTCTTGCTGAAAAACTTGAAAAAATAGTTGTTAAGATCCCTGTTAAAACAGGCGAGGGCGGCAAGCTTTTCGGATCTGTTACAAACAAGGAGATAGCACAGGCTATAGAAAAGAACGAGGGACTTAAGGTAGACAAAAAGAAAATAGTCCTTAACGACCAGATAAAAATGACGGGCAAAAAGACAGTACAGGTCAAGCTTCATCCTAAAGTAACAGCTGCCCTTACTGTTGAGATAGTTGAAGGCTAAAAGAACACCCCTTGGCTGAAAGGAGGGGCAGTAATGGATAAAGAACAAAATTTAACTTCATATCAGAATTTAGTGCCTCCTCATGACTCGGAGGCGGAGATGGCAGTTTTAAGCTCTGTTTTTATGGACAGAGAAGCGGCCGGTATCGCTTTTGAGATGCTCCGGGGCGAGGATTTCTACAGACCCGATAACAAGATAATTTTTGAAACGGCACAGGAGCTTTATAACAAAAACATACCTATCGATATAATAACCATCAAAAACGGACTTGTTGAAAAGAATGTTTTTGAACAGGTTGGCGGTACACCCTACCTTGCACAGATAGCTTCATCTGTAGGCAGTTCCGTAAACGTAAAGAATTATGCAAAGATAGTTGAGGAAAAAGCTGTTTTAAGGAAGCTTATAAAAGCCGGAAACAGTATAACCAAAGACAGCTTTTCAGGTGAGGGCGATATAGGAAGCATAATGGATAAGGCTGAGAAAGCCATTTTTGACATTATGCAGGGAAGGAACTCCGGAGAGTTTTATCATGTAAGAGATGTAGCTGTAAGTGCCTTTGAAAAAATTGCTGAAAGATACAATACTAAGGAAAAGGTTACGGGAGTACCCACGGGATTTGTGGATTTTGATGCAAAAACCGCTGGACTTCAGAAGTCAGACCTTATACTTCTTGCGGCAAGGCCTTCAATGGGTAAAACGGCCTTTGCTCTTAATATAGCACAGAATGCGGCGCTCAAATTTAATGTTCCCGTTGCTATCTTCTCGCTGGAAATGAGTCGTGAACAGCTTGTTAACCGTATGCTCTGCTCTGAAGCTATGATAGATGCACAGAAACTGAGAACAAGCGACATAGATGAAAAGGACTGGCCTAAAATAGTTGAGGCCATGGGAAGCCTTTCCGAGGCTGATATATATATCGACGATACTCCGGGCATAACACCGATGGAGATAAGGGCAAAATGCAGAAGACTTAAGCTTGAAAAAGGACTTGGACTAATTGTTATAGACTACCTTCAGCTGATGAGCTCAAACCGTAAAACAGATTCCCGTCAGCAGGAGATCTCGGACATATCACGTTCCTTAAAGGCTATTGCAAGGGAGATGGAAGCGCCCATTATTGCACTTTCACAGCTTAGCCGTGCGTGTGAATCAAGAACAGACCACAGGCCTATGCTTTCCGACCTTCGTGAATCCGGCGCCATTGAGCAGGATGCGGACATAGTTGCCTTCCTTTACAGGGATGAATACTATAACAAGGAAACAGAAAAGAAAAATATGGCCGAGCTTATTATAGCCAAACAGCGTAATGGTCCCACAGGTACAGTTGAGCTTACGTGGATGGGACAGTATACCAAATTCGGCAACTACCTTAAATACTGATAAACTAAGCCCTGTTTTTGTGACAGGGCTTTTTTGGAACTTTTTTATGTGTATTACGTCTATGCTTAAAAAGGGGGATGTGTATGAAAAGATATGTTATAGCTTTGCTTTGTATCATGCTTCTTTGCGGCTGCAGTACAAAGCCTGCGGATGCAGAGAAAGATAACAGCGTTGTTGATTTAACTGAAAAGATAGAAAACACCTGTGCAGCCGACAGGGATCACGCAAGATTACCCTATATATACGAAAACAGCTTTCCTGATATGGATATTGCCACATATAAGATAAATTGGAATGGCGAGGAAAACGAAAAGGAAAGGATGGTTAATCACTCTGTAGAAAGGTTTATACCAACAGATGCTGCAGTGGGGCAGAGTTTTGAGTTTGTGTTTTCGGAAAATGCACCTGATGTGATAAGAGGTGTTGAATGGATCATAAATGACCCCGAAATAGTTTTAAAAGATGACCCTGAGATCATATGTACGGATATAGAGGGAGTTCTTGACGGAAACAAATTTACGTTCAATATATGGGATGAGAATAAAAGTGACTTCAGGATAGAAAAAAGGATAGTTGTGCTTAACTGTAAATGGAACAGTGGAGATGAAATAGAATACGCCTTCCTGCTTGATGTAACCGACGGAAAGGTTACGGAAAACTTCATGTATGAGGCAGATGATATAGCGGCCTTTCCCGGCATAGTTATGAGTCTTGATAGTGACAGCACTTATAAAACCTACGCCTTTGCGGATATAAAAAACGATACGGATAAATATATAACCGTAAGTGACTGGTACAGGATAGATGTATTAAGGGACGATGTATGGTATAAAATGAACTATAAGCCATCAGCCCCTGCGGTCAGCTGGAAAAGTGAGGGCTACGGCGTTGCAGGCGGATATGAAATGAGGCTCGTTACGGAATGGGCTGAGGTTTACGGCGAGCTTGAGGCGGGCAACTACCGCCTTGTTAAGGGCTTCCGCTTTGAGGGTAACCCTACGGAATATGAGATATGTGCGGTATTTACCGTTCCATATATAGTGATAAATTAACTGATAAAGACAAAATAAAAAACCCTTACCGAAAGGTAAGGGTTTTTTATTATGTAAGATTGATTGATTAGCCTTCTGAAATAGCGCCAACAGGACAATCACCAGCACATGTACCACAATCGATACAGTCAGCAGCTTTGATTGTGTAAACGCCACCTTCGTTAACGATACAACCTGTAGGGCAGTTACCCTCGCAAGCGCCACATCCGATACAATCTGCACTAATTACGTATGCCATAGTTAAGACACCTCCTGAAAAAATTTAATAACAATCATATTCTAAAACAAAACAGGCGATATTGCAAGTTGATTTTTAAAAAATATTTACTTTTTTATATGCAATTGCTGTAAAAATTAGTGGAATTGATTTTTTATGCGTGTTATACTATTAAATAACGGATATTTTTAAGACACATCATCGGAGGAATCAGTATGACTATAGATAACAAAAAAATGACTGCATCCCTTGAGGATTATCTTGAAGCAATTTATTTTTTAAACGGTAAAAACGATTATGTAAGAGTTACCGATATAGCGGCACGCCTTGGTATTTCAAAGCCCAGCGTAAACCGTGCTGTAAATACTCTTAAGGAGAGAGGCCTTGTTGAACATGAGCATTACGGCTCCCTTAAGCTTACGGAAGAGGGTACATCCATAGCCAAAGCCGTTGCTGAAAGACATATGATGCTTAAAAAGTTTTTCATGGAGATCCTTGGAGTTGACGAGGCAACTGCAAGCGAGGAGGCCTGTGAAATAGAGCACGTTTTAAGTGCGGACACAATAAATAAAATGAGCGAATACCTTAAAGCCAACAGTTAATAAAACAAAGAAAAATGTGGTAAAAATACTGTTGCAAAATGGTTTTCGTTGTAGTAATATATGTATAGTGATTAGCACTCTAACCAAGTGAGTGCTAACAGAAGAATTTAAGGAGGAAACTTGTAATGAAACTTATCCCTTTAGGAGACAAAGTAATTATCAAACAGTTAGCAGCAGAGGAGACAACAAAATCCGGTATCCTTCTCCCCTCACAGTCTCAGGAAAAACCCCAGGAGGCAGAGGTTATTGCAGTAGGCCCCGGTGGAAATATTGACGGAAAAGAAGTAACTATGATGGTTAAAGAAGGCGACAGAGTTATTTACTCTAAATTCGCAGGCACAGAGATCAAGTTTGACAACGAGAAATATATCATCATCAAACAGAGCGATATTTTAGCTATCGTTGAATTATAATTATCAGGAGGAATAAAGTAATGGCTAAGGAGATCAAATACGGCAGCGAAGCCAGAAAGGCTATGGAGGCCGGCGTAAATAAGCTTGCAAACACAGTTAAAGTAACATTAGGTCCCAAAGGACGTAACGTAGTTTTAGACAGAAAATTCGGATCACCTCTTATCACAAATGACGGTGTATCTATCGCTAAAGATATCGAGCTTGAAGACATCTTTGAAAACATGGGTGCTCAGCTCGTAAGAGAAGCAGCTACACAGACAAATGATGTAGCAGGTGACGGTACAACAACAGCTACTGTTCTTGCCCAGGCTATGATCCAGGAAGGTATCAAAAACATTGAGGCAGGCGCTAATGCAATCATCTTAAGAAAAGGTATGCAGAAGGCTACAGAGGCAGCTGTTAAAGAGATCAAGTCAATGAGCCAGGTAGTTTCAACAAGAAACCACATCGCAAGAGTTGCTGCTATCTCATCAGGTGATGACGAGGTAGGCAATATGATCGCTGATGCTATGGAAAAAGTTACAAATGACGGCGTTATCACAGTTGAAGAGTCAAAAACAATGAACACAGAGCTTGAGCTCGTTGAAGGTATGCAGTTTGACAGAGGCTATCTCTCATCATATATGGTAACAGATACAGAGAAGATGGTAGCTGTTTTAGAGGACGCTTTCATCCTTATTACAGACAGAAAGATCACAAACATCCAGGATATCGTTCCTGTTCTTGAGCAGACAATGCAGACAGGTGCTAAGCTTCTTATCATCGCTGACGATGTTGAGGGCGAGGCTCTTGCAACACTCGTTCTTAACAAATTAAGAGGTACATTCACATGCGTAGCTGTTAAAGCGCCCGGCTTTGGTGACAGAAGAAAAGCTATGCTTGAGGATATCGCTATCTTAACAGGTGCACAGGTTCTTTCAGAGGAGTTCGGCTTCGAGCTCAAGGATGCTACACTTGAAATGTGCGGACGTGCAAGAACTGTTACTATCGATAAAGAGCATACTATCATCGCTGACGGTGCAGGTGATAAAGATGCTATCGCTGCAAGAGTAAACCAGATAAGAACAATGGTTGAAGAAACAGGCTCAGAGTATGAGAGAGAAAAAATGCAGGAAAGACTTGCTAAAATGGCAGGCGGCGTAGCTGTTATCAAGGTTGGAGCAGCTACAGAAACAGAGATGAAAGAAAAGAAATTAAGAATGGAAGATGCTTTAGCTGCAACAAGAGCCGCAGTTGAAGAGGGTATCGTTGCAGGCGGCGGAACAGCTTATATCCATGCTACAGATGCTGTTAAAGCAGTTGTTGATACATTAGTTGGTGACGAGGCTACAGGCGGAAGGATCGTTCTTAAAGCCCTTGAAGCACCTATGAGACAGATCACAGAAAACGCAGGCCTTGAAGGCTCTGTTATCGTAAACAGAGTTAAAGAGCTTGAAAAAGGTATCGGCTTCAATGCCCTTACAGAAGAGTATGTTGATATGGTAGAGACAGGTATCGTTGACCCCACAAAGGTAACAAGAACAGCTTTACAGAACGCAACATCAGTTGCATCAACATTCCTTACAACAGAAGCAGCAGTTGCAGAGATCCCCAGCAAAGAGCCTGAGGCTCCCATGAACCCCGGTATGGGCGGGATGATGTAACCAAAAGCGGAGAAAATGAAATGAAAAAGCCAAAGCGAAAATGAATTTTCGCTTTGGCTTATTTTATTTCATTTGTGTAGCCTAATTATCCGTAGCACGGTTTTGTGCTACGGATAATTAGTTCCTCGTTGGATTACATTTATTTTCGCATATCCGCTTTTTATTTGTTTTTCTCCGCTTTGTATCACATTTATAATTGACTCAAATAAAAAGTTCTGTCACATTGATAATAGCAGGAGAATATTCGTAGCCTGGATTGCCGCTCTATTTTTAGTGCCGCCCCGGGAGGAATAGGATATTTCACCTGCTGTTTTTATAATTTCTTTATTCCGCACTTTATTCTCTTTGTGCGTTTTCCACTATAAAACACCTCTGTTTCAGCACTTTGAGCCACTATTTTTAGAATTTTGAAAAGCACTCAAAAAAAGACAGAAATTGCTATTTTATTTTTAAAAAAAATATGCTAAAATCTAAAAAAATCGTGTTGACAGACGGTATGACGTTTGTTAAAATCTTTAAAATATACATAAGTTTAAGGACATAGTTTTAAAGTATTTAAGGAGAGTTGATAAAATGAGCAAGATTGTTAAAGAAGGATTAACATTTGATGACGTTCTCTTGATCCCCAGCAAATCAGAGGTTTTACCCAACCAGGTCGACCTTACAACATATCTTACAAAAAAAATTAAGCTTAATGCTCCCATTATGAGTGCCGGTATGGACACAGTTACAGAGTCTAAAATGGCTATCGCAATGGCAAGACAGGGTGGTATCGGTATTATCCATAAAAATATGTCTATCGAAAGACAGGCAGAAGAGGTAGATAAGGTTAAAAGAAGTGAGCATGGTGTTATTATCGATCCCATCTGGCTCACACCCGACAGATCTGTACACGATGCAGATGCACTTATGGGCAAATTCCGTATTTCAGGCGTTCCGATAACAGAAAACGGAAAATTAGTAGGTATCATCACAAACAGAGATATCCGTTTTGAATCAGACCATAATAAATCCATCGCGGAAGTTATGACTAAAGAAAACCTTATCACAGCTCCCGAAGGAACAACTCTCGACCAGGCAAAAGAAATACTTACAAAACATAAAATAGAAAAACTTCCTATAGTAGATAAAGACTATAACCTTAAAGGTCTTATCACTATCAAAGATATTGAAAAAGCTATCAAATACCCTAATTCAGCAAGAGATGAGCACGGACGTCTCCTTGCAGGTGCCGCTGTAGGTAACACAGCAGACGTACTTGAAAGGATCCAGGCCCTTGTTGATGCACAGGTTGATGTTATCGTTATCGATACAGCTCATGGCCATTCAGCAGGCGTTATCGAAACAGTTAAAAAGATCAAAGCAGCTTACCCTGACCTTCAGCTTATCGCAGGTAACGTTGCAACAGCAGAGGCTACAAAAGAGCTTATCGAAGCTGGTGCAGACTGTGTTAAAGTTGGTATCGGCCCCGGCTCTATCTGTACAACACGTGTAGTTGCAGGTATCGGCGTTCCCCAGCTTACAGCAGTATTAGACTGCGCTGAGGCTGCTAAAGCTTACGGTATCCCCGTTATCGCTGACGGTGGTATCAAATTCTCAGGCGATGTTGTTAAAGCTATCGCTGCAGGTGCAAGCGTTTGTATGCTCGGCAGCTACTTTGCAGGCTGTGAGGAAAGCCCCGGTAACACAGAGCTTTATCAGGGAAGAAAATATAAAGTATACAGAGGTATGGGTTCTATCGCGGCTATGGAATGCGGAAGCAAGGACAGATACTTCCAGGAGGATAATAAGAAGCTTGTTCCTGAAGGCGTTGAGGGACGTATTGCATATAAAGGCAATGTAGAGGACGCTATCTTCCAGCTTATGGGCGGCTTACGTGCAGGTATGGGTTACTGCGGAACACCTACAATAGCTGAGCTCAGAGAGAACGGAAGATTTGTTAGAATAACAAGCGCAGGCTTAAGAGAAAGCCATCCTCACGATATCCAGATCACAAAAGAAGCACCTAACTACAGCGTTGAATATTGATGATATTGTGAAATATTATAAAAGGATATTTTTACGGAAATATCCTTTTATTGATTTTAAATAAGATTTTGGTTTTGGTTTATATAATTCTTGCAGACTGAGACACAAATGATTATAATTATTTACATAAATCCTTGGTTTAAGGATCTATGGCTCATAGGAGAATGGAGGAATAATAAATGAATGACAACAAACGTCCTGACGACATGGCACGCATAACCACTGTTGAGCTTGCCGAAAAATTTATTGCTGCAGAAGTTGAGAAAGTTCAGAAACAGGTAGGAGACAGAAAAGTTCTCTTAGCACTTTCAGGCGGCGTTGATTCTTCTGTTGTTGCCGCATTACTTATTAAAGCTATCGGCAAAAATCTTTATTGTGTACACGTTAACCACGGCCTTATGCGTAAAGGCGAAAGCGAGCAGGTTATCGAGGTTTTCCAGAACCAGCTTGATGCCAACTTAACTTATGTTGACGCTACAGACCGTTATCTTGATAAACTTGCAGGTATTGATGAGCCTGAGCAGAAAAGAAAGATCATCGGTGCTGAATTCATCCGTATTTTCGAGGAGGAAGCACGTAAATTTGAAGGTATCGAATTTTTAGCACAGGGTACTATCTACCCTGATATTATCGAAAGTGACGGAGTTAAAGCTCACCATAACGTAGGCGGTCTTCCCGAGGACATGCAGTTTGAGCTTGTTGAGCCCGTTAAATTACTTTACAAAGATGAGGTCCGTGTTGTAGGTAAAGCTTTAGGCTTACCTGATGATATGGTATACCGTCAGCCTTTCCCCGGCCCCGGTTTAGGTGTAAGATGCCTTGGTGCTATCACGCGCGACAGACTTGAGGCTTTAAGAGAAAGCGATGCTATCTTAAGAGAAGAGTTTGCTAAAAACGGCCTTGAGGGCAAAGTATGGCAGTATTTCACAGTTGTTCCCGATTTTAAAACAACAGGCGTTAAAGACGGAAAGAGAAGCTATGACTGGCCTTGTATCATCCGTGCCGTAAACAGCTCCGATGCTATGACAGCAACTATTGAGGAGATCCCTTATGCGCTCCTTCACCATATCACTGCTCGTATCACAAGCGAGGTCAAAGGTATCAACCGCGTACTTTTAGACCTTACGCCCAAACCCACAGGCACAATAGAGTGGGAATAAGTTAAAATAGTCTTTCGAGTCCCGAAAACCCTTGAAAATACAGGGGTTTTCGGGATTCTTGTTTTTTACTGGCTACAAATTGGCTACATCATGACGTTTTTTCGTAGCCATCGTCTTTTGCGGCTATCATGTCAAGCTGATCGGCTACTTCGGTCTGCTTATTCGGGTACAGATGGCTGTAGGTTTCCATGGTGGTTTGTACCCTTTCATGTCCCAAGCGTTCTGCTACCAGAAGCGGCGTACAGCCCATGTCAATCAGCAAACTGGCGTGGGTATGCCCTTACGGTATAATTACGACAAA
>SVDG01000016.1 GCA_015057875.1 Lachnospiraceae bacterium
AGGTGTATAAATGCAAGGAGCACTCATATTTCATCGAGGAATGACTCGGATTTTGTGCCTGTGCTTGAGGACGAGAGGGAGGATTTTTACACCTATCAGCTTATTGCACCAATAATCTGTGAGGGGGATGCACTTGGGGCAATAATACTACTATCAAGGGACAAGAAGATGGGTGAGATAGAGGGTAAGCTTGCCCAGACTGCCGCGGGATTTTTAGGCAGACAGCTTGAACAGTAAAAGAGTTGATTCATATAAAAAAGGACGCCTTGGGCGTCCTTTTAGTGTGTTTTAGATTATTTGATACCGGCGATCCTCTTTGCGATATCTTTTTTGCTTTCAAAGTTACCCTGGCGTGTTATCATGACCTTCTGTGCCTGGGGTGAGCCTGCTCCGTGCATAGACTCTGTTCTGTAGCCTACGGCCGCAGTGCCGAGGGAGAGGTTTTCGCAAAGGCGGAGTGCTCTTAAGCGGTTTTCGGCATTTACGTTATTTCCAACGAGATATTTTTCAACATAAGCGCCGACTTCGGGACTTCTTAAGTCTGCCTCGGAGGGGGCTGTTACCATAATGCCGCCTGCGATGTCCTCCATAAGACGTACGATCTCGTAGGGGTATCTTGTTACGTTGAGCTTACATACGTTGGCAAGGAGGAGGTCGACCATATAGTTACCTGCCTTTGTCTGCCAGCCTTCTGCAGATGAAGCGATGCCTGCACAGTAAAGCTGCTCGTTAAGCTGTGTCATTTCAACTAATTTATCTTTAACGTGGCTTGCATTTTCTGTTCCATTATACTGGGCGATAAGGCTTGCGGCACCTATAGCAACATCGCCTACGCCTGATTTACATCCGCCGTAGCTGTTGCGATGATAGCCTGCGAAGCGTTCAACGAGCATACCTGCGAACTCTACCTCGCCGTTTAAGAATATATTTTCATTTGGAACGAATACGTGGTCAAATATAGTAAGGGCTTCAATGCCGCCGTATCTTGCGTTTCCAAGGTCGATATCTGCGATATCCTCCATTTTTCTTGTGTCACAGCTCTGTCTGCCGATGATCATAGTGATACCGGGTGCATCAAGGGGGATATGGAAAGAAATAGCGTAGTCTTCCTGTCCTGTTTTCATAGCCTGAGTGGGAAGAACAACTACCTCATGGGCATTTGTTATGCCTGTAAGGTGGCATTTTGCACCGTTTACAACAACTCCGTCAGGGCGTCTTTCAATAACGTGGAGATAGAGGTCTTTATCCTGTTCATCTCCGCCTACCTGTGCACTTCTGCTTCCTTTGGGGTCGGTCAAGGCGCCTGCAACTATAAGGTCTTCTTCCTGACAGCGGATGATATAATCCTTGAATTTTTTAAAGTAGTCTGTTCCGTATTTTTCGTCTATTTCGTATGTAGTTGAATAGAAGGCATTGGCCATATCCATAATAACGCATCTCTGGAAGCAGGAGCCTGTTCTCTGGCCCATAAGACGCTGGAGCTTAACTTTTTTGTTGAGGTCATCTTTGCTTGCGTGGATGTGGTTGAAGCGGTTTATCTTATGGCCTGTGAACTGGCTTGTTGCTGTCATAAGGTCTTCATATTCGGGCATAAAGGCCATATCGTAGGTATCCTCAAGGCATCTTCTTGAAGGGATAAGGAGAGGGTGGTTGATGGGGTCCTCTATTTTTTTACCCTGAAAGTAGATGTTCCTTTTCATTTTTGCTAAACTTTCAACATACTGTTTGCTTGTCATTAACGGCATATGTGATCCTCCTTTGTGGTTAAGTTTGTGTACTTATTATAAAACAAATATGTATCAAATACTATGGAGTAGCTGTAATTTTTTTATTATTTGGTGAAATTTTGTGTTTTTATAGCTGAACTTAAAGGACGATGGGATTGTGGTTGCAAAGGGATTGTATATTATGGTATACTTTACCACAAGATGTAAAATCAAGTAATTATTTAGCGCAACCCCAAAAAAACGAAAGGACCCCCGGACTATGTATGATTCAGATCAGAGCGTAGCCCTCGAATCCGGCGAAGATATCGCTGTTTTAAACGATGGAGCATACGCTGAAACACACCATGAGCATCACGAGCATGTTCACCACCTATCACCCGTACAGGAAAAGTGGCTTGTTATAAGAAATCTTTTTGTAGCAGTAGCCGCAGTATTATTCTTAGTATCACTTACTCACTTTGCAGCACACGCACATATGGATCACACGCTTAAGGCTGTTGCGTATATGTTTGGCGCCTGTGCATACGGTTCTGAATTTTTAATGCTTACAGAATGCTTTAAAAAGAAGCAGCCCGCAAAGGAGCTTTTTATGCCTGCTGTATTCGGAGTTTTATACATAATACTTGGCATAAGCTATTTCATGCACTGATCGAAACAGAAAAAGGACCCTTTGGGGTCCTTTTTATTATGCGCCTAATGCTTTTAAGGGAAGTATATACTTATCGTGTTTTGCATTGAATTCTGATGAGTAAATAGGGTCATTACCTTTATGTACTTCGCGCAGGTATGAGTGGTGGTTGTTGAGGATAGCTGAGTCGTGCTTACCGATGATGAATACACCGATGTTTGAGCACTGGTCTGCCGCTCTTTCGATGTTTGTGAGAAGCTCAACAAACATGATACCTACGTTTGCGGAGCATGTACCTGCTTTAAGGCGGTTGATATGCTCTGCTCTTAATATGTCTACCATTTCGTCTATTACCTCTTCAAGAGGCTCGATAGCTTTGGCTATATTTGTATCGTCATAAGAGAAGGCTGTGATAGTTGTTTCTATAATTTCATCAAGAGCCTCTGTTATGATATCAAGCTCTTTTATAGCTGTTTCGGAGAATGAAATATTGTCATCCTTCATTGATTTAGCTATTTCTTCAATGTTTACTGCATAATCGCCTATACGCTCAAAGTCTGTTATAGACTGGATAAGAACGTTTATAAGCTTGTTATCCTCTTCGTTTTCAACATGACCTGCAAGCTTGATAAGGTAGTTATCTGCAACGTCTGTGAACTCGTCAAGGCGATTTTCTCTTTCATATATTTTTGCGGAAACATCTTTGTCGTAATTTTTAAGCTGTCCGAGTGATTTTCTGAAGTTTTTCTGTGCAAGGGCTGCCATTTTTGTGATAGCTGACATTGCCTGACGAACAGCGATGGGAGGTGACATAAAGAGCTTTTCATCAAGAGAATTGAGCTCTGTATAATCCTCGGGGTCTGTATCCTCTTTAGGTTTGATTATAGCGTGTGCAGCCTTAACGATAAGACCTGTGAAGGGAAGGAGACATACGCAAGTTAAAAGATTGAATACAGTCTGGAAGTTAGCGATATCACCGCTTGAAGATACGCTTGACCAGAGATCGGGCCAGAAGCCTGCATTACGCAGTATTGTAAGCACGATCATAAACACTATTGTACCTATCATATTGAAAAGGATATGAACGATACCTGTACGCTTTGAGTCATCGTTTGTGCCGATTGAACATACCATAGCTGTTGTTACGCAGGTACCGATGTTACAGCCCATAATAAGGGGATAAACAACATCGAAGGTTATAAGGCCTGTTGAAGAGAGGGCCTGGATAATACCTACGGAAGCTGATGATGACTGGATGATTGCTGTGAATACCGTACCTACAACGATACCTAAAACGGGAACGTTGGAGAATTTTGTAATAAGGTCAACGAAAAGGGTCGACTGTTCGAGGGGCTCAACTGCCGCTGTCATATTCATAAGACCTATGAAAAGCACGCCGAAGCCTAAAAGTATTTCGCCTAAGTTTTTTGTTTTGCTGGATTTAACGAACATTAAAAGGATGATACCTATAACAGCTGCAAGGGGTGCTAAGGTTGAAGGCTTGAAGAATTCAAGTATCGTGGCACCTGAAGAATCTATATCCATAAGACGGATGATCTGTGCTGTTATTGTTGTACCGATGTTGGCACCCATAACGATGCCTACAGACTGGCGGAAGTTAAGGATACCTGCGCCCATAAGACCAACGGTTAAAACGATGGTTGCTGTTGAAGACTGGATAACTGCTGTTACGAGCGTACCTACAAGAACACCCATAATGAGATTGTTTGTTACTTTTTCAAGGACTTTTTTAAGAGCTGCACCTGAACTGTTTTTAAGTCCGTCACCCATTACTTCCATACCGTAAAGGAAAAGGGCAAGGCCGCCGAAAAGGGTGATAAAATTAAATATAGTCAAAATCTTTCCTCCTGTTCCGAATAATAACTAGCAATATGTTTGACTTTTTAATTTTGTTTTTTGTTACTTTTTTAACCTTCTGATTCATCCTAAATGTAGCAATTTTTTGTCTGTATGTAAAGAGTATTTATTCACCAAAAATAAAGTGACATTTGTCATCTAAATTCGATCGGAAATATATGTTTTGTGCAAAAGTGTTAATTTTGCGCTCGTTTAGGCTTGAGTTGTGACACAATTATACCCGCGAACATAAGGGCACAGCCGATATAGCTTCTCATAGTCATGCTTTCGCCTAAAATAAGGGCTCCGCCGACAGCACTGAAAAGGGCCTCGCTTGAGCAGATGATGGCTGCGAGAGAGGGCTCAACATGCTTCTGGCCTATTACCTGGAAGGTATAGGCAACGCCTGAAGACATTATGCCTGCGTAAAGGATTGATGTGCCTGCAAGGCGTACTGCCTCAAAGGTTATGGTCTCTTTTGTTAAAAGGGCAAAGAGCAAACAGCAGACAGAGCTTGTGAGAAACTGTGTCATTGAAAACTTTATTGAGCTTGCACCGCTTCCGACTTTATCTATAACGATGATGTGCATAGCCCAGAAAACGGAGCCTATAAGAAGAACTATATCGCCTATTCCCACGGGGGATACGCCTGAGGTGAAGCTTAAAAGGAAAAGGCCTACTACCGCAAGGGCGGCACCGACCCATGTGAAAAGGTTTGTTTTATATTTGAAAAATACGAAGCCGATAAGCGGAACAAGGACTGTGTAAAGGCCTGTTATAAAGCCGCTTTTGCCTGCAGACTGGGTAATGTTTATACCAAACTGCTGTAAAGATGAGGCAATGAAGAGGATAAGGCCGACAACGATGCCCCATTTGATAGTATATTTTAATTTTTCGGGGTTTTTACGCTCCTTTTCAAATATCATTATAACGGGGATAAGGCTTACGGCACCTACGGCATAACGGATGCCGTTAAAATAAAATGCACCTAAAATATCGCCGCCTACCCTCTGGGCAACAAAGGCAAAGCCCCAGATGAGGGCTGTTAAAAATAAAAGTACTATTGATCTTGCTCTTAAACTCATAATATAGACCTCGTGCTTATCAAAATTTATACGAAACTGATTATATCATATATATATGTAATTTTTCGAGAATAAAAATAAATAATGGTTAAGGCGGATAGGGGTGTTTTTTTGTCAAAGTGTATAAATAAATGGTAAGTTATGGCAGTTGGTTGACAGTACTTTTTAAGGTGTGCTAAAATTAGAAACGAAGTAAAAAAAGGGGAGGAGAAGATATTTATGACAAACGAAGTAACAAGAAAGAGCATAGATATTTTTGATATTTCCTTTGATACTGAAAAGGTTTTTAATTTTGATTTTATTTTTATTACCGGCTTTGTTTTTTAATAAAACAGTCGGTTTTTTTATGCCAAAAAGGAGGAAGTTTTAAATGGGTAAAGATGTAATCATTGCTTGTGATTTCAGCAGCAAGGCTAAGGTGCTTGAATTTCTTGATAAGTTCACAGAGGAAAAACCTTATGTGAAAATAGGTATGGAGCTTTTTTATGGCGAAGGCCCTGAAATAGTAAGGGAGATCAAAAAAAGAGGTCATAAGATATTCCTCGATCTTAAGCTTCACGATATCCCCAACACAGTTATGAAGGCTATGAGCGTTTTATCTTCCCTTGATGTTGATATGACTAACGTACATGCGGCGGGTACATCAAAAATGATGGCTGATGCTATAAAAGGCCTTACAAGAGAGGACGGCTCAAGACCGCTTCTTATAGCTGTTACACAGCTTACATCAACAAGCGAGGAAACAATGAAAAACGACCTGCTTATAGACAGACCCATCGGCGATGTTGTTAAACACTATGCAAAGGTTTCAGCATCAAGCGGACTTGACGGAGTTGTTTGCTCTCCCCTTGAGGCCGGTATCGTTAAAGAGGCCTGCGGAAAAGGATTTATAACAGTTACACCCGGTATACGTTTTGCGGACGGAGAAAAGGGTGACCAGGTAAGGGTAACAACACCTGCTATGGCTAAGGAGATAGGCTCTGACTACATAGTTGTTGGCAGACCTATCACAGAGGCAGCTGACCCTGTTGCGGCTTACAGAAGATGTGTTAAGGAATTTGTGGACTAAGGAGGGTAAATTATGAGAGATCTTATAAGCATACTTGACCTTACAACAACAGAGATCGAAGAACTTATAAAGGTGGCAATGGACATTATTGCTGACCCTAAAAAATACAGCGAAAAATGTAGGGGCAAAAAGCTTGCAACACTCTTTTTTGAGCCCTCTACAAGAACAAGACTAAGCTTTGAGGCGGCTATGTATGAGCTGGGCGGAAATGTGCTGGGATTTTCCGAGGCTACATCAAGCTCATCTGCAAAGGGTGAAAGTGTTGCCGATACCATAAGGGTAGTAAGCTATTATGCGGATATCATAGCTATGCGTCATCCTAAAGAGGGTGCACCCTTTGTTGCGGCTATGAAATCCCTTGTGCCTATCATAAACGCTGGTGACGGAGGACATAACCATCCCACACAGACTCTTACTGACTTACTTACCATCAGCCGCGAGAAGGGAAGACTTGATAACCTTACGGTAGGTCTTTGCGGTGACCTTAAGTTCGGGCGTACTGTACATTCACTTATACAGGCGCTTTCAAGATATGAGGGTATAAAATTTGTTATGATTTCACCTGATGAGCTTAAGTTACCTGAGTATATAAAACAGGATGTGCTTATCAGAAATAATATAGAATATGTTGAAACAAAGAGCCTTGAGGATGCTATGCCTTCTCTTGACATACTTTATATGACAAGGGTACAGAGGGAGCGTTTCTTCAATGAGGCGGATTATATAAGACTTAAAGACAGCTATATACTTACAATGGATAAGCTTGATAATGCCAAAGAGGATCTTACGATCATGCATCCTCTGCCCAGGGTAAACGAGATAGCTGTAGCTATAGATGATGATCCCAGAGCTAAATACTTTGAACAGGCTCAGAACGGTAAGTTCATAAGGATGGCACTTATACTTAAACTTTTGGGGGTGGAATAAGAGATGAATGTAGATCCTATTAAAAACGGTATAGTTATTGACCATATAAAGGCCGGAAGCGGTATGACAGTTTATTATCTGCTTAAGCTGGATAAGCTGGAGAGCCCTGTTGCTATCATAAAGAACGTATCAAGCAAGGCTATGGGGAAGAAGGATATAATAAAAATAGATGAGGCTATCGATATAGATCTTAGCGTGCTTGGATATGTTGACCCGGATATCACGGTAAATATCATAAAGGATTCATTGCTTGTGGAGAAAAAGCATCTTGAACTGCCCGAGGAGATCGTTAATGTTGTTAAGTGCAAGAACCCCAGATGCATAACAAGCGTTGAGCAGGAGATACCCCACAGATTTAAGCTGACAGACAGGGAAAACCGCGTTTATCGCTGTGTTTACTGCGAAAGCCAGGCTAAGAAGTGAGTTATAATAACTTTAAGTTCTCGGGACTCTGTCCCGAACCCTGTGAACTTTTAAAAAAGTTCAATCAAAACTTTTAACGGCAGAACTTCGTTCTGCTTAAAAACCGAGAGCCTGCCTCTTTGGGCAGGCTCTGGTTTTTTAAAGCAAAGCGTAGCTTTGCCATTTAAGGTTTAGGTCAAGCCTTTTTAAAGGCTTGCGGAGTTTGAGGCAGAGCCTCAAGGTCTTAAGGTTTTTAATAAGACTATCATCAGGAGGACATAATGGAACAGATTTTTGCGGCAATAAACAGGTTTTTCGACTTTGTTATACCCGTTTCGGACTTTTTCTGGGACTTCCCCACAAACTTCGGCTGGTATTCAGGTATACCTATAATAGGTAACTTTTCGCTGGCTATCACACTTCTTGTGGGTTCGGGTATTTTCTTTACCATAAAAACAGGGTTTATACAGATGACCCATTTTAAAAAGGGAATAAAGATACTGGCAAGAAAGAAAAGCGAGGAGGCAGGCCTTTCTCCCTTAACGGCATTTTTCCTGTCATCAGCTATGCGAGTTGGTCCCGGTAATATTTTAGGCGTTACGGGTGCTATCACGGTAGGCGGCCCCGGTGCTATTTTCTGGATGTGGATATCAGCCTTCTTTGGTATGGCAACAGCTTATATAGAGGCTGTGCTTGCACAGATATTCAAGGAAAGAAAAGGCGATGAGTTTGTAGGCGGTCTTCCCTTCTACGGCAGAAAGCTTTTAGGCAATAAGGTAGGTGCCGGCATCTTCCTTTCAATAATGTACATAGTTTATGCCATGGCGTGCCTTCCCGCACAGGGCTATAACGTGGTTTCTTCTATCGGCCAGATGGCAGAGATAGTTACGGGAAAAATCATTGCAGCAGATGCAATGTTCTATTATATCGTTGCGATCATAATTGTAGCTATAACAGCGTATATGGCATTTGGAGGCATCAAAAAGGTTGCTAAAGTAACAGACAGCATAGTGCCTGTTATGGCGGTGTTATACATAATCACTGTTATTGTGCTTGTTGTGCTCAACGCAGGCAGGATACCTTATTTCTTCGGTGCAGTCATAGGCGGTGCGTTCAAGCCCGAGGCTATTTTCGGCGGTGCCTTCGGTATTGCTCTTGCACAGGGCATCAAACGCGGACTTATGAGTAACGAGGCAGGACAGGGTACTATCACGATGGCGGCAGGTGCTGCCCACAGCGAGCATCCCTGCGAGCAGGGCATCGTTCAGTCTATAGGCGTTTTCCTTGACACTATAGTTATCTGTACGCTTACAGGCTTCGTTGTTGTTATGGCTCATCTTTGGACAGGCGCTGATGCGGAAGGTTTTATGGCTCTTGATAAGCTTCCTAAATTCCTTGCTTCCGCACAGGAGCTTACACCCGGAACAGCATTTAACACAGCTGTTGCTTTTTCAATAACTATCTGCTTCTGTCTTTTCGCCCTCACATGCCTTGTTGGTATGATCAGCTTTTCCGAAATTGCGGCCAACCGTATAACAAGGAGCAAGGGCTTCATTAACGGCATAAGGATACTTGGCGTGGTAATAACAGCCTTTGGTATACTCTGCTCTATCGCGGGAGTTGACCTTGGCAACCTCTGGGCTATATCAGACCTTGGAAACATACTTATCGTTTTTGCCAACATACCGCTTTTATATCTTGGTGCAAGATATGTATTTAAAGCAACAAAACACTACAAAAAGGAAGATGGAACAAAGTTCACATCCGATGTTGTTGGTATCGAGTGCGAGTATTGGGATAAGAGGAATAAATAAAAAAATCAAGACTGCATATCGTAATAGATGTGCGGTCTTTTTTTATTCCATTGACTAAAACGGCCAATTATGGGAAAATAAATAAATATGAGTAAACTACGGTCTTTTAAAAACCGTATATATTTTAAAATGTTTAAAGGACGGTAGGTTTTAAAATGAAGGAAAGATTCAGGCAGTTTATGATAGGAAGATACGGAACGGATGAGTTAAACAACTTCCTTACTATACTTGTGTTTATAACTATTGTTATTTCGCTTTTTATCGATAACAAGTTCAGTATGTTTGCAACAATACTTCTTGTTTATCTGTATTTCCGTATGTTTTCAAGGAACTACTCTGCAAGGAGGGCGGAAAATGCGGCCTTCCTTAAAATAAAGTATAAGATAACGGACAGGTTTTCACCTCAGGCGAGGGAGCAGAGAAAGCTTTATCATATTTATAAATGCCCTCAGTGTAAACAGAAAATAAGGATACCCAGAGGCAAGGGGAAAATACAGATAACCTGCCCCAAATGTAAACACGAATTTATAAAGAGGAGCTAATATGTTCGGCTACGTTGTTGTTAATCAGAAAAGCCTTAAGGAGGAAGAGCTCGTTACCTACCGTGAATTTTACTGCGGTATGTGCGAGGCCCTTAAAAGAAGATATGGTCTTGTGGGCAGGCTTGCTTTAAGCTACGATATGACTTTTGTTGTCATGCTTCTTACGGGGCTTTATGATACTAAAACAAAGGAAGAGGATTTTAGATGCCTTGCCAGACCAAATGAGAGGCAGAAGAGGCTTATGAATGAGTTTTCTTACTACGGGGCTGATATGACGATGCTGCTTTCCTATTATAAATGCCTTGACGACTGGCAGGACGAGAGAAAGAAAAAGGGCCTTATCGCATCGTGGCTTTTAAAAAGCAAATTTAAAAAGGCCGAAAGGCTTTATCCCGAAAAGGCGCAAAACATAAAAAGGCTCCTTTCTGAAATAAATGAGGCGGAAAAAGCCAGTACTCAGAACATAGACCATATTTCGGGTCTGTTCGGTAAGGTCATGGCGGACATAGTTACAATGAAAAATGACGAATGGACACCATATCTTAACAAATTAGGCTTTTATTTAGGTAAGTTTATATATATAATGGATGCGTATGAGGATGTTGAAAAGGATATTGAAAGCGGAAGCTATAATCCTTTTAAATCAAGCTTCGGCAAGGATAAGTTTGAAGAGGAAACGGAACGTATACTTAATATGATGATGGCGGAGAGTGCAAAGTATTTTGAGCTTTTGCCTGTTGTTGACAACATCGAAATATTAAGAAACATAATTTATGCAGGCGTATGGGTAAAATTTGAGATGGTTAAAACCAGAAGGAAAGAAAAAGATGGATCCATATAAGGTGCTGGGCGTTGACAGAAATGCCACAGATGACGAAATTAAAAAAGCATACAGAGCATTAAGCAGGAAATATCATCCCGATGCCAATGTTAATAACCCTGACAAGGATGCGGTCGAGGAAAAGTTCAAGCAGGTGCAGAATGCCTATGATACCATTATGCGTATAAGAAAGGGCGATGACCCTTCTATGGGTGCGGGCTTTAACCCTTACGGCAATCCCTTCGGCTTCGGCGGAGCCTATGGCTACGGACAGGGTCAGAGGGCAAGCGCAGGTGCGGACGATAACAGATATCTGCACGCGGCGGCAACATATATACAAAACGGCAAGTTCCAGGAGGCATTGAATGTGCTTGAGGGAATGGAAAACCGTAACGACAGATGGTATTATTTAAGTGCCCTTGCAAATATGTATATGGGCAACAACGTAACAGCCCTTGAACACGCAAAGAAGGCACAGGAGATGAATCCCGCAAGCTACGAATACGCAAACCTTGTGGCAAGGCTTGAGGGCGGATATCAGGCTTACTCGGATATGGGTATGCCTTACGGAAGGACAATGATGTGCGGCAACAGCAACTGCGCGAGCATGTGCATTACACTGATGTGCCTTAACTTCTGCTGCGGCTGCAGGATGTACCCCTGTTTCTTCATTTGAGGACAGGTGTAAGCCGCATATAGTACAATTTAACGAAAAAAAGTGAATAATTGTTTTTTATTTATAAAAAAGTGACATTGAAAACGTTGATGTGGTGTGTTAATATATCTACATCAACGTTTTAATTTAATAACGTGCTGAATGAAGTATATAGGAGAATGGGGTCAGACCCCTGCCGAAGGAGCGACACTACCAGGCGAAAGGACTATATATAGACAGCACTCTGGAGAAGCCCGTTGAAACAGACGGGGGCCGAAGGGGCAAAGTGGATACCCACCAATCTCTCAGGCAAAAGGACAGAGCTGAGGCACACGTTAGTTTTTTTGTGTGCGGTTTTACTGTTTTTTACCTGAACGCGTATCCATTAGGATATCGTTCTTTTTATTTTCCAGAGTTTTTCAATGACAAAAAGAAGAAAAACAAAAAGGAGAGAAAAACACAATGTTAGAATTAGTTGCAAGTATTAACGGAAAGATAAACGGTGTAGTATGGGGACCTGTAATGCTGGCCCTCCTTATAGGCACAGGTATCTATCTTACATTAAGAACAAACTGTATCCAGGCTACAAAGTTCTGGTATGTAATGAAAAACACAGTAGGAACACTTTTTAACAAAGACGGCAAAAGCAGCAATAAGGACGGAAAGAACCTTACACCTTTCCAGGCGGTTACAACAGCCCTTGCAGGTACTGTAGGTACAGGTAACATCGCCGGTGTTACAGGCGCTATCTTTGTTGGCGGCCCCGGTGCTGTTTTCTGGATGTGGGTTTCAGCTTTCTTCGGTATGTTCACAAAATTTGCAGAGATACTTCTTGCTATGCACTATCGTCAGAAAGATGCTGAAGGCAGATACTACGGCGGCCCTATGTACTACATAGAAAAAGGTCTTAATATGAAATGGCTTGCTATCATCTTTGCTATCTTCGGCGGCCTTGCATGCTTCGGTATCGGTAATATCGCTCAGTCAAGCGAGATCGCAGGTGCTATGAAAGAGCTTGTTGGATTATCACCTGTTATAACAGGTGTTGTTCTTGCTATCATCATTGCAGCTATAGTTGTTGGCGGTGTTAAGAGGATCGGTCAGGTCACAAACTTACTTGTTCCCTTTATGGCTATTTTCTACATCATTGCAGGTTTGATTATTATAGTAACAAATATCCCTCAGCTTCCCGGCGTTTTCGCCCTTATCGTAAAAGAAGCATTCAGCTTTAAATCAGTTGGCGGCGGCGTTTTCGGTTATGCTATCATGGTAGCTATGCGTCAGGGCTTTGCTCGTGGTGTATTCTCTAATGAGGCCGGCCTTGGTTCTGCTCCTATCGCTCATGCTGCTTCTTCAACAGAGGAGCCCGTTGAGCAGGCTATGTGGGGTATCTTTGAGGTATTTATCGATACTATCATCATTTGTTCTATCACAGGTATCACTATCGTTCTTTCAGGTATTTATACACAGGATCTTGCTATGTTCGCATCAAAGGGTGCTGCGGCAGCGGCTGCATTCAATATGCTCCTTCCCGGTACTATCGGCGGAAAGATCCTTCAGGTAGGTCTTTTACTCTTTGCTCTTTCAACTATCTTAAGCTGGAGCTACTATGGTGAAAGATGCTGGGCTTATATTTCAAACAACAGCAAGGCTGTTGACTGGCTTTACAAAATAGTTTTCATCGCTATCACACTTGTTGGTACAACAGGAAGCGGTACTCTTATGTGGGATATTTCAGACACACTTAACGGTGCTATGGCTATTCCAAACTTAGTTGCCTTACTTCTTCTTTCCGGTACGGTCATCAAGCTTACAAAGGATTATTTTGCAAAAGTTAAGAATTAAATGTGATTTTAAGGACTGTCTTACGGCAGTCCTTTTTGTTTAGTAATTGAAAATAATATTGTGCTATGATAATATGAATAAAAGTCATCTGCATAAAGGGACGTTGAGATAAGAAAACATAGATTATCTGAAATAGATGATTTTCTGCATATTCACGGAAGGGTTCCGCAGGCATCCTTTGACTTAGGCTGTCAAGGAAGCCTGACAAAGAATAGGCAAAAATCAGCATTTCAGGGAGCATGTTTTCTTATCTCAACGTCCCTAAGGCGGAATAGGGTGTAAATCCCTGCGAGTCGGTCACTGTGAAGCCGTTAAAAACGGATAAGTCAGATACGCCGCGGATGAGCTTGTTTACCTGCCTCGACCGGGATAAACCTACATTTGTTGCATTGTCTGTAATGGGTGTTTTATTGAGGCGTTTAAAAACGCCTCTTTTTTATTTTTGTGCGGGCTTAACTTTATTTTTGGAGGGAGAAGAGCTTTATGAAAAAAAAGATCGTTTTGGTGATGGTCATCGTGTGCCTTATGCTTTGCGGTTGCGGGGCAAAGGAGAAAAAGGAGGACAGTTTAAGCTGTACGGTAAGGGTAAGCTGCGAGGCTTTGCTTGACATGATGGATGAGCTTGATGAGCCTAAGAGAGAGTTTGTGCCTGAGGATGGCATAATACTTTTTAATGAAAATGTGGCTTTTGGCGAGGGCGAGGCAGCCTTTGATGTTATAAAGGAGTTATTTGAGGCAGAGGGCATACAGTTTGAATACGAGAAAACGCCTGCCTATGACTCGGTTTATATAGAGGGGATAGGCAATATCTATGAGAAAGATGCAGGAGATATGAGCGGCTGGGGATATACGGTAAACGGAGAGTATATATCAACAGGCCTTAACAAATATATCCTTAATGACGGGGATGAGGTGGAATTCAGCTACATTGTAAGCTTTGAGTGATACGGGTGATCGGGATGAAAAACGGTTTCGGGGATTATCATCCTCTGGCAAACTTAATATTTTTTGCTTCGGTCATAGCCGTCTGTATGGTAACAGATGACCCTCTGGTTATAGGTGTATCGCTTACGGGGGCGTTTGCTTATGCCTTTTTGCTTAAGGGCAGAAGGCGGGTAATGGGTATGCTTAAGGCGGTGGGCTTTATGGTCGTTTTTACGGCTTTGCTTAATCCGATGTTTAACCATGCGGGCATAACACCGCTTTTTCGTCTGCCATGGGGGAACGCCGTTACTCTTGAGGCTGTGCTTTTTGGTATAGGGGCGGGGGTAAAGCTTGCGGCAGTTGTTATGTGGTTTTACTCGTTTAACGCCATAGTAACAAGCGATAAGATAACTTATATTTTCGGCAGGATATCGCCGTGTTTTGCCCTTATTTTAAGCCTTATACTTACTTTTGTGCCTGTTATGAAAAATCGTTTTATGGTGTGCTTTGAGGCCCAGGCCCAGTTTGGCGCAGGCAGGCTAATGACGGCATCAAAGAGCCTCCTTGCAACAGCAGGCTGGGCCATAGAGGAGGCGGCAGATACTGCACAAAGCATGCACGGACGAGGCTTTGGCCTTAAGGGGCGCACAAGCTTTCACCTTTTTGTTATGGAGAAAAAGGACAGGGCGTTTATTGCTGTTTGTGTGGCGTTGTTTATTTTTACGGCGGTGCTTTACTTTAAGGGTGCCTTTGATTTTTATTATTACCCTTACGTTAAAAGCTTTGGCGGGTATTTAAGGCCTGTTGGTGCTTTGACGTATATTTTTATGTGCTTTATGCCCATAGGGATATGGTTTAAGGAAAGGAGGAGAGGAAAATGAGCCTGATAGAGGTTAAAAATTTAAGCTTTAAATATGACGATAAAGCTGTGCTTAAAAACGTGAGCCTTGCAGTTGAAAAAGGCTCGTTTACAGTTTTATGCGGTCATTCCGGCAGCGGAAAGACAACTCTCCTTAAGTTTTTTAAGCCTTCCATAAGGCCTGCGGGATATATGGCGGGAGAAATAAGCTTTGGAAACGGCATCGATAAAGACAGGAGGGCTGATGCGGAAAAAATTGCCTTTATAGGGCAGGACCCTGATAATGATATGACTGGGGAGAGGGTATGGCAGCATATAGCCTTTGGTATGGAAAGCCTTGGGTATGACAACGGCTTTATAAAAAAAAGGGCGGCGGAAACGGCGGCATTTTTTGGTATAAGTGATATTTTTGAAGCTAAAACAGAGAATTTAAGCGGAGGACAAAAGCAGCTTGTAAACCTTGCCTCTGCCATAATGACAGACCCCGAAATGATAATACTTGACGAGCCTACGGCTACCCTTGACCCTGTTGGTGCGGACAGGCTTTTTGATATGCTTGAAAAAATAAACAGGGACTTAGGTATAACGGTAGTTATTAGCGAGCACAGGCTTGAAAGATGCATTGCTCTTTCGGACAGGCTTGTTATTATGGACGGGGGAAGGATAGTTTTTGACGATAAAAAGGAGGAGCTTTTTACCTTTCTTAACGAAAACAAGTATTATACAGGACTTTTTAACCACATGGTAAGGCTTGGGGCAAAGACGGGAGGCTGGCTTCCCTTTACGGTAAGGGAGGGAAGACAGTTTGCCAAAAGCCTTGGGGTCAGAGGTGAGATAACTGACGAGAACATAAAAAATGCCGAGGCGGTAATAGACTTTGATGAGCTTTGGTTCAGATATAACGAAACAGATGTGCTAAAAGGAGCAAGCGGAAAAGTATACAAGGGGGAGGTTTTTGCCTTGCTTGGCTCGAACGGAGCAGGAAAAAGTACCCTTTTAAGTGTGCTTGCCGGGGCTAAAAAGCCATACAGAGGAAAGGTGAAAATAGCCAGAGGGCTTGTTACGGGATTTATGCCCCAGAATCCAAAGGCGTTGTTTTATAAAAACAGTATGATCGAGGATATGCTGACGGTAACGAGGGACGAGCAGTTTATAAGGGAGACTGCTAACTTCTGCGGCATAGATGCACTTTTGGGGAGACACCCTTTTGATGTATCGGGCGGAGAGCTGCAGAGGGCGGCACTTTGCAAGATACTGCTTAAAAAGCCTGATGTGATCTTTATGGACGAGCCTACAAAGGGTATGGACGGAGAGTTTAAAAACAGGTTTGCAAGGCTTATCGACGGGCTTAAAAGAGAGGGTAAAACCGTGTTTATGGTAAGCCATGATACGGAATTCTGTGCGGAAAGTGCAGACAGATGCGGACTTTTTTTCGGCGGCAAGGTAATGACCGAGGCCGGAAAAAGAGAGTTTTTTGCGTCAAACAGGTTTTATACAACGGCAGTTAACCGCAGTTTTAAGGGCGTAGTTGAGGGTGCGGTGACGGATAAGGACATACTTAAGTTTATGGGTGCCGGTGAGGGGGATCATCCCCGAAGAGACGAGGATAAAGATGAACCCTTAGGGGAGTATACCGAGCTCAGAAAAGAGAAGTCGGCGGCAGGCACTATTGTGATGCTTGCGGTGATAACGGCCATAGCTGTTGCGGCAAGGCTTGCTTTTTTTATGCTGCCCCAGTTTAAGCCTGTGGCGGCTGTTGTTATAACGGCGGGGTGTGTTTTCGGGCCTTGTTTCGGACTTGCAACAGGGGCGTTAAGTATGCTTGCGAGCAATATGTTTTTCGGCCATGGGCCGTGGACGGTTTTTCAGATGGCAGGAATGGGCCTTGTAGGGCTTATGGCGGGTATGCTTTTTAAGGGCAGGCGGATGAAAACCGCTGTGGCGGTATACGGCTTTGTGGCGGTGCTTGTTATATACGGCGTTATTGTGAACATATCAAATGTATTTATGTATCAGGATAGCATTTCTTTGGGTATGATAATAGCGGCCTGTGCGGCGGCGCTTCCTATGGATATATTGCACGGGGTATTTACTGCAGGACTTATTTTCGTTTTCGGACGGGAGTTTATGGATAAGCTTGAGGATAAGAAAGAAATATCTTATAAATGAATAAATTTTTTAAAGAGGCACACAATAAATGAAAAAGGAGGTGCCTCTTTTAATATGAAGACGGTAACAGCAGATACTGTAGGACTTTTAAAGGAATGCTCAAAGGGAGTTAAGATGGGAGCAAGCTCCATTGACGGAGTTATTGACAACATTAAAAACGATACACTTAAAAACGTGCTTAAGGAAAGCAGGGTAAGGCATACGGCCATAGATAAGGATGTTGAAAGGCTGCTTAAAGAAGCAGGGGAAAGCGGAGAGCAGCCGCCTATGATGGCAAGGCTATGAGCTGGGCTAAGATGAATTTTAAAATGATGACAGACCCTTCCGACAAGGAGGCGGCAAGCCTTGTTTATGACGGATGCAACATGGGCGTAAAGAGCCTTTATGAGTTCCTTAACCATTTTAAAGATGCGGATGAGGCAAGCAGGGCCCTTGTGCACAGGCTCATAAAGGAGGAAGAGGAGCTTAAGGATAAATTAAGGAATTTTGTGTAAAAGGGAAAGAGGCTGTACCTAAAGGTATAGCCCTTTTTATACTGTTACGGTCTGCGGCAGCTGTAACAAAATACTTGATGAATTTGAATGCAGGGTTTAAAATAAGCTATATATGTATAATGGAGGTAAGTATGACCAAAGTAAGATACATACACCACAGCGGATTTTCGGTGGAAACGGAAAAAGCGGTATTTATTTTTGACTATTACGACCCGAAAAATATATACGGAATTTTAAACGAAAGCACAAAAAAGAACGTATATGTTTTTGTAAGCCACGCACACCCTGACCATTTTGACAAAAAGATATTTGATTTAAGGGGTGAATGTGATGTGAAATACATCCTTTCCGATGACGCTAAGGCGGGGGGATGTGACGATATAATGTATGTTAAAGACGGTATGCGTTATATCGTGGACGGCTTTGAGGTAACTACTCTTAGATCCACGGATGAGGGAGTGGCTTTCCTTGTGGACACGGGGGATGAGGTCATCTACCACGCAGGCGACCTGAACTGGTGGCACTGGAACGGTGAAACGGAGGACTACAATGCTTCCATGGCACGGGATTATACGGCACAGGTGGATAAGCTTCGCGGTAAAAGGATAGACATAGCCTTTATACCCCTTGACGGAAGACTTGAGGACAAGTACTTTTGGGGTATGGACTACTGTATGAAGACCCTTGATATTAAAAAAGCCTTCCCTATGCATTTCTGGCGCGCGTTTGGCTTAAGTCGTATGCTTAAAGAGGACGATGCAAGCGAAAGCTACAGGGACAGGATAACAGATATAAATAAAGAAGACGAGATTTTTATTTTATAAAGCAGGAGGAGAAATTATTATGGCTACACCACATATTTCAGCGGAAAAAGGTGCATTCGGCAAAACAGTACTTATGCCCGGCGACCCTTTAAGATCAAAATTTATTGCAGAAACATTTCTTGAAGACCCTGTGCTTGTAAACAATGTACGTGGTATCCACGGCTACACAGGTACATACAAAGGTGTTAAGGTATCTGTTATGGCAAGCGGTATGGGTATGCCCTCTATAGGTATTTACAGCTACGAGTTATTCTCATTTTATGATGTTGAAAATATCATCCGTATCGGCTCAGCAGGCTCAATAGACGACAGACTTGAGCTTCACGATGTTGTTTTCGGTATGGGTGCAAGCACAAACTCAAATTTCGGCGCACAGTATAACCTTGGCGGAACAGTTGCTCCCATTGCGGATTTTGACCTTCTTATGGCGGCTAAGGAAAGCGCTGACGAGATAGGCAAAAAGGTATATGTAGGTAACCTTCTTTCATCAGATGTTTTCTATAACGATGATCCCGACAGCCTTAAAAAATGGCAGAAGATGGGTACCCTCGCTACAGAGATGGAAGCGGCTGCATTATACTTCAATGCGGCAAGGACAGGCAAAAGAGCCCTTGCTATATGTACAATAAGTGACTGTCCTCTTAAGGGCGGAAGAGAATGTACACCAGAGGAAAGACAGACAGCATTTACATCCATGATGGAGATAGCTCTCAATACAGCTGTTAAAATGGAGAACAAATGACAAAATATCAGCAACAAGGTGATAAGTATGGAAAACTATAAGATAATAAGTGATACCTCCTGCGATATACTGCCGGAGTATGTCGAAAAATATGATATAGACCTTATACCTTACAGTATTTCCTTTGACAAGGTGAACTATAAAAAGGATATGCTGGAAATAAGTACGGACGAGTTTTATGCCGAGATGCTTGAAAAGGACGTTATGGCTAAAACATCTCTTCCGGCTGTAACTGATTATCTCGACAAATTTGTTGAGTATGCAAAAAAAGGTATAGGCGTTATATGCTTTACTCTTTCCACATATTTAAGCGGAAGCTATCAGGCGGCGGTCAACGCCAAGGAGATGCTCCTTGAGGACTATCCCAATGCGGTGATCGAGGTCATAGACTCCACTATGGCTACGGCCGGACAGGCACTTGTGGTGCTTCAGTGTGCAAAGATGAGAGAGGCAGGCTATAGCTTTGCTAAAAACGTAAAGCGTATAAAAGAGCTTTTGCCTACGGCACGTATAGAGTTTACGGTGGAAGACCTTAAGTACCTCCAGATGGGCGGAAGGATAGGAAAGGCTAAAGCTTTGGCGGGAAGCGTGCTTAACCTTAAGCCTATGCTTGAATTTAAGGAAGGCGAGGTACACTCCGCTGGCCTTGCAAGGGGAAAGAAAAAATCCTTTGACAAGATAATAGAGGCCACAAAAAATATTTTTGAAGAACGCGGGGAAAGCTTTGACGATTATGACTTTGTAACAGGCTACGGAGTAAGCTATGATGAGGTAGTCAAGCTTACGGGGATGCTTGAAAAGCTTATTGGCAAGGCTGTTGAATATCCTGTTTTCAGGATAGGCGTAACGGTAGGTAACTACACAGGACCGAGAGTGTTTGGTCTTGGATTTATTAAAAAATTTGATGCACAGTGATTATTTGCGGCCACTTAAGTAAGTGGTCGTATTTTTTGGGAGCGGAAAGATGAACTATAAAATGACGATAGCCTATGACGGAAGCCGCTTTAACGGCTGGCAGGCTCAGAAAGAAAACGATAATACCATACAGTCCCTGCTTGAAAAGGCGATATCCGATATGCTTGGAGAAAAGGCTGAAATAAACGGAAGTGGAAGAACTGATGCAGGGGTACACGCAAAGGGACAGGTTGCCAACTTTAAAACAAAGGCAAATATAGACAAGGAACTTTTTTTAAGGGATATAAACGAAAAGCTCCCCTCATCCGTTGCAGTTAAAAGCGTTGAAGAGGCGGAGGAGAGGTTCCACGCACGTCTTAACGCAAAGGGTAAGACCTACGAATATACAATATGGAAGGCTGCCTACAATAACGTATTTTCAAAGCGATTTGCCTTTGAATGCCGTGGGCTTGATACAGTAAAAATGAGGGAGGCTGCGGCCTTGCTTATCGGTACCCACGATTTTTTGGGCTTTTCGTCACTTAAAAAGAGCAAAAAGTCTACTGTGAGGACAATAACTGCCATAGAAATAAAGGAAGATAATGAAACGATAAAAATAAGCTATACGGGAAATGGCTTTTTATATAACATGGTAAGGATAATGACGGGTACCCTTATAGAAACAGGTGAGGGTAAAAGAGATAAGCATAGCATAGCGGATGTGCTTGATAAAAAGGACAGGAGCCTTGCGGGCTTTACGGCACCGGCACAGGGTTTATGTCTTATGGATGTTTTTTATTGAAAAAGGGTATGGTTTTATAATATAATAATAAATTGGTGATATATGGCTATGATAAAAATAGATAATAACAAATGTATAAAATGCGGAAGCTGTTTAAAGGACTGCTTTAACGGAATGCTTGGCGCTCATGAAAACGGTGACGTATTTGTTAAAGACGGAAGATGTATACTTTGCGGACATTGTGTTGCGGTATGCCCTGTGGGTGCTGTAAGCATGGACGACTATCCCGAAGACAATATTGAAGAAATAGCGGATAAAGACAGGATGGTAGATGCCGGAAAGCTTCTTAACCTTATGCGTTTTTCAAGGACGGTAAGACAGTTTGAGAGAAGACCTGTTGAAAAGGAAAAGCTTGATATGCTCATAAAAGCGGCATATTCTACCCCTACGGCAGGAAACAGACAGACAAATGTGTATGCCGTTGTTACGCAGGGTATAGATGAGCTTAGGGAGCTTTGTGCCGAGTCATTTAAAAAAATGAGTGACGATGTAAAGGCACACCCTGAAAACTACAAGAGCATAGTAAAGGTCTATGCAAAGATGTGGGAGAGCATATACAAAGATGTGTTTGAAAACGGAGCAGAAGAAGACAGGCTCTTTTTCCACGCACCGCTTATCTTTGTTATAGGCACTCATAAGGATCAGCCTCTTGATGCGGGCCTTGCGGCATCAAGGGTAGAGATGATGGCGGATGCACTTGGTCTTGGAGTGCTGCACAGCGGATTTTTCGTGCGTTCATCTGCAGGCAATGACAGGTTAAGGGAATTTTTAGGCTTTAATGATAAGACGGAGATAAAAAGCTGCCTTGTTATAGGCTATCCTGCGGTCAAATACCACAGGACAGTGCCGAGAAAGCCTGTTGAAGTAATATATAGATGATATAAAATTGGGGGAAATGAAAATGAGTTATATGCTTTATAATGTACACGAAGGTATTGCAACTATCACTATAAACAGAACAGAGGCTTTAAACGCTTTTAATGCAGATATGCTTGATGAGCTTTACGGCCTTCTTGTTAAGGCTGACGAGGACAAGGATGTTCTTGTTGTAGTTATAAATTCAGGCTGTGCAAAGGCTTTCTCTGTGGGCGGAGACATTAAAAAAGAAGTAGAGATGAACGGATATACATCTTTTGATTTTGCCATGAAGGGACAGGGAGTTATAAGAAAGATAAGGAATCTTCGTATGCCTGTTATTTCAGCTGTTAATGGATATGCCCTTGGTGCAGGTATGGAGATAATGCTTGCAAGTGACTTTGCTTTTGTTTCAGAAGATGCAAAGGTTTCACTTCCCTCTATCAATTTAGGCTCAACAAACGGCTTTGGCGGAACACAGATATTACCCAGGATCATCGGTGCTATGAAGGCTAAAGAGATACTTATGACAGGCCGCCATGTTAAAGGTGATGAATGCGTTGAGCTTGGTCTTGCACTTAAATGCGTTGAAAAAGAAGAACTTATGAATGTAACTTATGAATTTGCGGCAGAACTTGCAACAAAAGCACCCTTCGCTTTAAGATGCTTCAAGCAGGCTGTTAATGCGGGACTTGAGACAGACCTTGAGACAGGCTTCCTTTTAGAGGCTCACCTTCTTGCAAGGGCTCAGTCATCAGAGGACAAAAAAGAGGCTATGACTGCTTTTATAGAGAAGAGAGCTCCCGGCAAGTTCATCAACAGAT
>SVDG01000017.1 GCA_015057875.1 Lachnospiraceae bacterium
GAAAAAAGGATTAGGCTCAAAGGGCATGGGTATGGGTGCCCTTATAAGCACTGATATAAAAAATATGAATGAAAGTGCCGGAGGATCTGTGGAGATAGATATCAACAAAATCAGCCCCAATCCGGAACAGCCAAGACGGTTTTTTGAGGAGAATGCTCTGGAAGAGCTTGCGGCTTCTATTAAAGAATATGGCATAATCCAGCCCCTTATACTTAAAAAAAGCGGAGACTATTATGAAATAATAGCCGGAGAAAGACGCTGGAGAGCATCAAAAATAGCAGGTCTTAAAAAAGTTCCTGCTATCGTTAGAGAATATGATGAAAAACTTGGCTTTGAAGTGGCTCTTATTGAAAATCTCCAGAGAGAGGATCTTAACCCTGTTGAGGAAGCCTTGGGATATAAAAAGCTTGCAGAAATGCTTAAGCTTAACGCAGAAGGTATTGCAGACAAGGTTGGCAAAAGCCGCCCTGCTGTTGCCAATGCAATGAGACTTTTAAACCTTGATGAAAAAACTCTTGAGCTTGTTAAAGAAGGTAGACTTTCTGCAGGCCACGCAAGAGCACTTCTTACTGTAGAGGCAGAAGATACAAGGTTACACCTTGCGCAAAGGGTCATTGATGAAGGTCTTAGTGTAAGAGCTGTTGAAGCCCTTGTTAAAAAGGCAGGTCTTCCCCTTAGATCTGCACCCTCTAAAATAAAAACTGAAGGTTCTGAGGTAATAGAAAACCAGCTCAAAGAAATATTAGGCACAAAAGTCAAGCTTAAAGCAGGTGCCAAAAAGGGCAAAATAGAGATCGAATACTATTCAAATGATGACCTTGACAGAATAATTTCCTTATTAAAAGGTAAACAATAATTATATGGACGTGATGGACAGTGAATAACGAATGGTTAAACCAAAACCTTATGTTCATACTGTTTGTTTTAAGCTTTGTTACGGTAGTATCGCTTATCCTTGCGGTTTATGCTGTTTCAAAATATAACAGCCTTAAGCAGAGATATGAATTTTTTATGGGTGCAAACCGTAAGCGTGCAGACCATAATATGGAGGCTATGCTTAAGGAATATCTTAATACTGTAAGAGAAGTTGAAAAGGACGTAGAGGAAGTACGTCAGGATATGATAAAGCTTATTGCAAACATGGATAACTGTGTGCAGAAGGTTGGTATAGTAAGGTACAATCCTTATGAAGAGATGGGTGGAAATCTTTGCTATGCCGTTGCTTTGCTTGATGGCAACGATAACGGAGTAGTGCTTAACGGCATATACGGTAAAACAGGCTGTTTTACTTATGCCAAGCCTATTGAAGCTGGAACAAGTACTTATGTATTGTCTGCTGAAGAGATAGAAGCACTTGATAGGGCAGAGGATTCGGCCTTTGGAAAAGACAAGGAAGAAGATTGATTTGGTTTACATAAAATCGGACATCCCTGTGTTTTTAATTAAAGTGTTGAAAAAATAAAAAGGTGTGGTATAATTACACCTGTATATAATGAAAAAGGCGTTGATGAAAGCTAAGCCTTCAACCTGTTCTTCAGAGAGTATCCGTCCGGTGCGAGGATACGTTCGGGAAAGGTGTTCCACTTTCGTAGCCCGGCTAAAAACCGAGGGTAAGCCCTTTACAGCTTATAATGAGTGGCGGAAAATTTCCGCAATCAGGGTGGCAACGCGGGAGAATACCTCTCGTCCCGATATTTTTGGGACGGGAGTTTTTTGTTTTTGGAAAAATTTTACTTTTTTGTGGAGGAATGAAAAATGTTAGATGTAAAACTTTTAAGAAGTGACCTTGAAAGCGTTAAAGCAGCACTTGCAAAAAGAAATAAGGACTATAACCTTGATAAATTCGTTGAGCTTGACAAAGTAAGACGCGAGCTTATCCAGGAGGTCGAGGTCCTTAAAAACAAACAGAACACGGTTTCAAAGGAAGTTCCCAAGCTTAAAAAAGAGGGTAAAGATGTTGCTCCTATCCTTGCAGAGATGAAAGAGCTTTCAGAGCAGGTAAAAGCACTTGATGCAAAGGTTGCAGAGGTAGATAACGAAGTTAATAGCTTCCTTCTTACTATCCCTAACACACCCAACGAGAAGGTACCTGCAGGTGCTGATGATACAGAGAACCTTGAGATGAGAAGATGGGGCGAGCCCAGAAAATTTGACTTTGAAGCAAAACCTCACTGGGAATTAGGCGAGGAATTCGGCATCCTTGATCCTGCAACTGCTGCAAAAATAACAGGAGCAAGGTTTACAGTTTACAAAGGTCTTGGTGCAAGACTTGAAAGAGCCATCATCAACTTTATGCTTGATACACATATCGAACAGCACGGGTATACAGAGGTTTTCCCTCCCTTTATGGTAAACAGAAAATCTATGACAGGCACAGGCCAGCTTCCTAAATTTGAGGAGGATGCATTCAAACTTGCAAATATGGATTACTTCCTTGTGCCCACAGCAGAGGTACCTGTTACAAATATGTACAGCGATATGATACTTAACGGTGATGATCTTACGATCAAGCATTGTGCTTATACAGCTTGCTTCAGAGCAGAGGCTGGCAGTGCAGGCCGTGATACAAGAGGTCTTATCCGTCAGCATCAGTTCAACAAGGTTGAGCTCGTTAAATTTGCTAAACCCGAAAATTCTTATGAAGAGCTTGAAACTCTTACAAATGATGCAGAGCACATCCTTCAGCTTTTAGGTATCCCTTACAGGGTAGTAAGACTTTGCGGCGGAGACCTTGGCTTCAGTAGTGCTATGACATACGATATCGAAGTGTGGATGCCCAGCTACAACAGATATGTTGAAATTTCAAGCTGCTCTAACTTTGAGGATTTCCAGGCAAGACGTGCAAACATCAAATACAAAGAAAACGTTAAGGATAAAGCAAAATATATCCATACCCTTAACGGAAGCGGTCTTGCGGCAGGACGTACAACTGCAGCTATCCTTGAAAACTTCCAGAATGCTGATGGTACAGTAACTATTCCCGAGGTACTTGTTCCTTATATGCACGGTATCGATAAGATAACAAAATAAAAATACCAATAAATGCCGCAGGTAGTTTATCTGCGGCATATTTTAAGCGCGGAGGAAAAATATGGAAAATATAAAACGTACCTGTATAGACTGTGCTGTTAAAAACTGTAACCTTCAGGATAAGACATATCCCGACTTTTGCCTTACTGTAAATATGGATGAGGGTGTTCTTAAAGAGGCTATGGAGCTTTATAAAGAGGACGAAAATGGCAGAAGTATGATAGCAGCAGCAGAGGTCGAGTATGATTTTTACGGAAAGCTTACAAGGGTAGAGGAGATAATAGAATACGCTAAAAAGATGGGTATGAAAAAACTCGGCATAGCGACCTGTGTTGGTCTTCTTAGTGAAAGCAGGGTGCTTGCAGATATTTTAAGAAAAAGAGGCTTTGAAGTGTTCGGTATAGCCTGTAAGGCGGGAGTACAGAAAAAGGATGATCTAGGCATACCCGAAAGATGTAACGGAATAGGAGAAAATATCTGTAACCCTATCCTTCAGGCAAAGATGCTTAACAAAGAAAAAACAGACCTTAACATTGTTATGGGGCTTTGCGTAGGCCATGACAGCCTTTTTTATAAATATTCCGATGCCCTTGTAACGACCCTCGTTACAAAGGACAGAGTGCTTGCACATAACCCTGTTGCGGCACTTTATACAGCGGATTTCTACTATAAAAGATTAAAGGGATAATAAAAAAGCTATGTATCATTAGATACATAGCTTTTTGCTTATTGGTTATATTTTTTTGCAAGTGAAAAGCCTTTGCCGCGAACTTCGTTAACGCTTGATATTATCATAAAGCATTCGGGGTCGATAGTGTGTACAAGTTTTTCCACTTTATGTATTTCACGGTTTGAAACTATACTTAAAATAACGGGGGTATCGTTTCCGGTGTATCCGCCTGTTCCGTCAAGGATAGTAACGCCGCGGTCTATCTGGCTTATTATAGCAAGGCGTATTTCTTCACTTTTTTTGCTTATTACTTTTATCTGCATTTTGTTTGAACCGATTATCATGACCTTATTTAATACCATGGAATAAATAAGGGTAAGCAGTATACCGTACAATATGTTTTCAACAGGACGGAAGAAGGCCTGTGAAAGTATTATGATTATGTCAAAAACATAGAGGCTTACGGAAACGGGTATATGAAGTTTTTTGTTAAGCACAAGGGGAGGTATATCCATACCGCCTGTTGATGCACCTGAACGGATCACCATACCGAGGGAAAGACCTATGCCTAGACCTGAGAATATAGTACAAAGAAGTATATCGTTACTTATAACATAATCCCCTAAAAGCTGATTGAAAAGCTCGAGGAAAAGAGGATAAAGCACAGAGCTTGCAACGGTTGTTAAGGCAAACTGTTTGCCCAGTATAATAAGGCCCACAAGGAGCATAGCCATATTGAAAATAAACACAAAACCCGAAATGGGGATAGCTACGAAATTGCTGATGGTAAGGGCGATACCTGTTGTACCGCCTATAACAAGGCTGGGCGGAAGCAGAAAAAGTTTTACAGTTAATGCATAAAGGAAATTACCTATGCCTACAAAAAACAGAGAGTATATGATCTTTTTGGTTTTATTATCCATTTTATTTTCACTCCGATATAAATTTACATTAAAAAATCCACGGCTGTCAGAGTGTTTTCCCTAACAAACGTGGATCGAGGTTTTTGACCTAATACGAAAGATATTATAAAGGAAGCAAAAAAATAAGTCAATAGTATATATCCCTTTTAAAAAGCAGGCGTAAGTTCAGATTATTGACGGGATATGAATTAGAGGATATAATTAAAATACTCATTGCGCTGCATAATTTATATACAGGACAAACTGAGCAGGCCGAAAGCTATTTTGGAGCCGGGTTACCGCAGGTAACAGTGGATATCAGCACCCACGGGACAGTAAATGTTACTGAACACGGGTGCTTTTTTTGACCCGTAAAAAGCAGGCGACATATTATCTCTGAAGACGGAGGAGAACTATGACAGAACTACTTTTAAAAATATTTGTAAAGGATCATAAGGATACAAAAAACAGTAGTGTCCACTCAGCCATAGGCAGACTTGCGGGTTTAATCGGTATTGCGTGTAATATCCTGCTTTTTGTATGTAAGTTTATTGTTGGTATAATTTCGGGCTCTGTATCGGTAAGTGCCGATGCGTTAAACAACCTGTCTGATGCTATGAGCTCTGTAGTTACGCTTCTTGGCTTCCGCATGGCACAGCAGCCTGCGGATGAGGACCATCCATACGGCCATGCGAGGTATGAGTATGTTGCGGGACTTATTTTATCGGCGTTTATATTGTTTGTAGGCTTTGAGCTTATAAAAAGCTCTGTATCAAAAATAATCGATCCTGTAAAGGTTGAGTTTTCGCTTGTTATGATAGCTGTGCTTGTATTATCTGTTGCCGTAAAAGCGTGGATGAGCATATTCTATAAAAATTTGGGAGGAAGGATAGGCTCCGTTACCCTTGAGGCCGCATCTGCAGACAGCAGAAACGATGTTCTTGCCACATCAGCGGTCATTATCGGCTGTATAGCGGAATACTTTTTTGATCTCAAGATAGATGGATATATAGGACTTCTTGTGGCAGTGTTTATTATAGTATCGGGCGTTAAAATTGCCAAAGAGGAGATATCCCTTCTGCTTGGCAAACAGGTAGATGAAGAAACTATAGATGATCTTAAAGGAATAATACTTTCTAATAACAAAGTGCTCGGTATACACGATCTGCTTATTCACGATTATGGTCCCGGCAGATGCTATGCCTCTGTTCATGCAGAGTTTGATGCAGCCGAAAGCCTTATGGTGTGCCACGATATAGCTGACGGGATAGAAAAGATGGTTGCGGAAAAAATGAATATAGACCTTGTTATCCATTTTGATCCCGTAGTGCTTGATGACGAGGAGAAAAACTATATCGAACCTGTTATAAAAGAAATAGTTGCAGATATAAACATGGATATGTCAATGCATGATTTCCGTATAGCAAGGAAGGATGGCGAAGCAAAGCTTATATTTGATGTTTTTGTTCCGTACGATATGGCTATGAGTCGTGAAGATATCAGAAAAGCCATAGCTGAAAAGCTTTCGGAAAAAGGAGAGTATTATGAAATGGAAATTCGCTTTGAGGGTAAAAAATAAAAGCGGATATTTAGCTGTTTCCTAATAAGAAAACATAAAGAGCTGAAATAGATGATTTTCTTATTAGGAAATAGCCTTATAAAGTTTTAATAATTTTGTAATGATTTTTATAAACAAAGTTTTCAATGTGTGTTATAATAAAATTATCTATGTGGAAAATACGATAGATATCATAAACGCTTATCTGGGCGGTAAAGAAATTTGGTGAATTTATGCTTGATAATCTGATTTCAAATTTTGATCTATATATGCCTACACCGGGATTTGCTGATCTAATAGATATACTGGTGGTAGCTTATCTGATCTACAAAATAATATTCTGGATAAGAGAAACGCGTGCGTGGACTCTTTTTAAGGGCATTATAGTAATACTTGTTTTTGCTCTTGTTGCTGTTGTGCTTAAGCTTAATACCATTGTGTGGATACTGAGGAATGCGGTTTCCGTAGGTATTATTGCTATCGTTGTTATTTTCCAGCCGGAGCTTCGCAGTGTGCTTGAAAAACTCGGTAACGAGGTAGGTGGCGGTGGCTATTTCTCCAAGCTTTTTAACTTTGAGTTTATAAAAGGAACAGATAAAGAGGCAGAGACTATTACCAAAAAGACTGTTGATGAAATACTTAAGGCAGTTGAAAAAATGGCCCAGGTCAAAACAGGTGCTCTTATACTTATTGAAAGAGGAGTTCCGCTTGGTGACCACGAAAGAACAGGGATCGCTGTTGATTCTGTAGTTACAAGCCAGATGCTTATAAACATATTTGAAAAGAACACACCTCTTCATGACGGTGCTGTTATTATAAAAAATAACCGTATTGCGGCGGCAACCTGCTATCTTCCCCTTACGGAAAGCCAGCAGATAAGCAAGGATCTTGGTACAAGACACAGGGCTGCCCTTGGTGCAAGCGAGGTATCAGATGCAGATGTTCTTGTTGTTTCTGAGGAAACTGGTTCAGTTTCTCTTGCAAGGGAAGGTGTGCTTTACCGCAACTTAAGCTCTGAGGCTTTAAGTAAAATGCTTATCGGCCAGCAGGGTGCGGAAGGCAAAAAGAAGATAACTTTCTTCAAGGGAAGGAGGTCTTCTGATGAATAATTCATTAAAACGTTTTATAGAAGATAAAAATATTTTATGGATACTTCTGTCTTTAGCCATAGCCTTTGCCCTTTGGGTAATAGTCATAAATACTCAGAATCCCGAGGATACGAAACAGTATTCCGTTAATATGAGGGTGGAAAACTATGAAATGGTCACAACGGCAGGCTACGTTGTTACTAACCTTGACGAGATACAGAACGAAAAGATAAGGGTCACGGTAAAAGGACCCAGAATGTCCCTTGATAATTTATCAAAAAATCCGGATATAGTGATCACGGCTGATATGAGTAAAATAGATTATTCTGCCCTTCCTGGGACAGCCACAATATCACTTGATTACAAGCTTCCTGAAAATATTGATGATATAAGGATAGACTCACGCCCTAAAATAGAGGTAAGCCTTAACCTTGAAAGACTTGTTACTGAAAGCTTTAAGGCCGAGGTGAAACCCAGTGGTGTGGCATCACAGGGCTACAGGATGGTTGCACAAAGAATAACTCCATCCGATATTATGGTTTCCGGTGCTGAAAGTTCGGTTGAACGTGTTAAAGGTGTAGCTGTCAATGTTGATGTTACAGGCATGGCAGAGGATACGATAGTTACAGCGGTTCCCTATGCTTACGATGTGGCAGGAGAGATAGTTGAGGATGTAAACCTTAATATGAACGAAGTGGAGATAGCCCTTGAAGCTCACGTAACAATGACGTTACCCATTGATTACAGCGTAAATGTTCCCGGAGAAGGATATGTTGTTGATGAAGTGATATGTACTCCCTTTGAGCTTGTTGTAACAGGCAAGCCTGAGGTGCTTGATACTATAGACAGCGTTGTTCTTCCCGAGATAGATGTGTTTAATCGTGTTTCAAGTGTTCAGCAGGTATTTTATCTTGACAGCCTTCTTCCCGAGGGTGTAAGACCTGCATCAGATACAGATAAAATAATAGTCGATGTAAAAATAATTGCATCAGCAGATATCTGGGTCGATGCAAATGCGGCAGATGTTGAGCTTACAGGCAAAGCAGATAGCTATGAATATTCTGTTAGATCAGAGGATTATAAGCTTCTTTTAAGAGGCAGCGGAGAGAAAATATTTGCTCTTTCAAAGGATGATTACTCTGTAGTTGTGGATGTAAGCGGACTTGAAGCAGGCGAGTATACAATGGAGGCAGAGGTATTGCTTCCGGATAATATTTATCTTAGCGGAGAAAAACCGCAGATAACCGTTATTGTTACAGATGCACAATAAAATGATAAGTGTCTTTGGTCTTAAGGGCTAAAGGCACTTTTTATTTGGTAAAAGTGCTGTTTTTCAACTACCACTTTACATTTGCGATTTAAAGTGGTACATTATTGATATGACTATTAGCGAAAGAAGGTAGGTATATTATGGCGAGAAGGCCCAATAAAAGACATGGCGAAGCACTTTATGAAGCGATTATGGAGCTTAAAGATATTGATGAATGCATCAGGTTTTTTAATGACCTTTGTTCTATAACAGAATTAAGCTCTATAGAACAGCGTTTTGAGGTAGCCAGACTTTTATCTGAAGGTCAGGTATATACCGATATAATGGAACGCACAGGCGCAAGCAGTGCGACCATAAGCAGGGTAAACCGTGTTCTTAATTACGGTAAGGACGGCCTGCATGATGTACTTGAAAGACAGAAGGCTAAGGAATAATTTTAGAATGATCATCGCCCCGTTCAGGTTGAAGCTTGCGGGGCGATTTTTGGGGTGATAGGTATTATAAAGATAAGAAAAGTAAACGACACAGACTATATTGAAATACGTGAAATATATTCATATTATATTTCCGAAACAGCAGTATCATTTGAATTTTTTGTTCCCTCCCTGGAGGAGTTCAAAAACAGAGTTGAAAAAATATCCTCAAAATATCCCTATATTGTTGCGGAGGATAACGGAGAGGTCATAGGCTATGCCTATGGGTCAGAGGCCTATAACGAAAGAGCGGCCTGCAGCTGGGACAGCGATGTATCCGTTTATGTAAGGGCAGATTATCACGGCAAGGGAATTGGCAGAAGGCTTTATGCTGCACTTGAGCAGATGTTAAAAATGCTTGGCTATGTTACGGTTTATGCCCTTGTTACGGGGGAAAATAAGGACAGCTGTCTTTTTCACGAAAAAGTGGGCTATACTCAAGTAGGATGCCTTCCCCACACAGGCTATAAAATGGGCAGATGGCATAGCATTTATTTCTATTCCAAGCTTATAGGGAGGCTTGATATACCACCTCATCCCTTCCCTAAAACAACAAAACAAATGGATGTATATAAGATCCTTGAAGAATAATAAAAATAAAATATTCAGCGTATATATTGGAGAGCGGCTATGAAACTTTTATTTATTGATGCCTGCTTAAGAGGCGAAAAGTCAAGAACAAAAAGAATATGTGAAAAGGTTATTGATGATATAAAGGCACAGTTTTCGGAGATTGCTGTTGAAACGGTAGATCTGAAAAGCCTTGATATAAAACCCCTTTATGAAGAGGATCTTATAAAAAGAGATGCCCTTATAGAAAAGGGGGATCTTTCTGCTTTCAGCCTTGCAAAGCAGTTTGCGGATGCGGATATTATCGTTGTGGGTGCTCCTTACTGGGATTTAAGCTTCCCTGCGGTACTTAAGGTGTATATTGAAAATATTGCGGTAAACACCATAGCCTTCTGTTATACAGAGCATGGCCAGGAAGGCTTATGTAAGGCTAAAAAAGCCTACTATGTAACGACCGGCGGCGGATATATGAAGGGTGCTGAATTCGGATATCAGTATATAAAGGGCGTATTTTCTCTTTTCGGAATAGAGGATTTAAGCTATATAGGTGCAGAAGGCCTTGATATATGGGGCAATGATGTTGAAAAAATTATTGAAGAAACTATCAAAGGTATAACGGTGCGGTAATTTATGAAAAAAGATAAGGGATTCCTTAACAGAATGAGTCTTACAGCCTTTGCTGTATTGAGTCAGTTGTTCTGGACGGCGGTATTTATTTTACAGTTAAGTGAATACTATATGTTTGCAAATATAGCGCTTGTGGTGCTTAGTCTGTTTGTTGTGGTATATATTATAAACGGCAGAAGCAATCCTTCGGTCAAGCTTGCGTGGATTGTTCCGATAATGATATTCCCTCTTTTCGGAGGCCTTGCTTATTTGTTTTTCGGTACCAAAAAGCCTATGAAAAAAATAACAACTGCCATAAGCAGTCAGGAGGAGAAAACAAAAAGTCTTATTCCCGGCTGCAAAGGACTGCTTAATGACATAAAGGCTGAGGATATCCATATTTATAGCCAGCTTGAATATATTAAACGAATGGGCTTTCCTGTGTATAAAGATACGGCGGCAAAATATTTTCCTCTTGGAGAGAACTATTTTGAGTCACTCCTTGAAGACCTTAAAAACGCAAAAGAGTTTATCTTTATGGAGTATTTTATAATTGCAGAAGGAAAAATGTGGAACAGTATCTTTGATGTGCTTAAAGACAAGGCTAAGGGTGGCGTTGAGGTAAGGGTGATGTATGACGATGTGGGCTGTATAAACACCCTTCCGTCAGACTTTAAAGCAACGCTTAAAAATGCAGGCATAAAATGTCAGGCCTTTAATCACTTTGTTCCTGTTCTATCGATCGTTGCAAATAACCGCGATCACAGAAAAATAGCCGTTATAGACGGAAACATTGCCTATACGGGCGGTGTAAATATTGCAGATGAATATATAAACGAAAAGGAAAGATTCGGACACTGGAAGGACACAGGTGTAAGGCTTGAAGGAAGGGCCGTATGGGGCTTTACCCATATGTTCCTTAATATATGGAACGCATTTGATAAGTCTGATGAGGATATAAGCATTTTTATGCCGAGGATAAAGGCTGAAAGTGATGGATATGTTGTGCCTTATGGAGACTCTCCTCTTGATAATGAAATATTTGCGGAAAATGTTTATATAAATATAATAAATAACGCTGTGGAGTATGTTTATATTTTTACACCCTATCTTATTATAGATACGCAGACCATAACATCTATAACCCTTGCGGCAAAAAGAGGTGTGGATATAAGGATCATGGTGCCGGGCATACCCGATAAAAGACAGGCCTATGAGCTTGCCCGCAGTCATTATCCCGAGCTTATTGAAAACGGTGTTAAAATATATGAATACACACCGGGTTTTATACACGCTAAAAGCTTCGTTGCAGATGATAATATTGCTGTTGTGGGTACAATAAATCTTGATTACAGAAGTCTTTATCATCATTTTGAATGTGGTTGTATTTTTTATAAATCAGGCATAATAGATGATATAAAACGGGATTTCCTTTCAACTGCTGCAAAAAGCGAACTTGTGGAAGACCCTAAAACAAAATATAAGATTACAGGAGCTATCCAAAGCATATATTATGCTTTTTTAAGACTATTTGCTCCTTTGCTTTAAAGAAGATATACAGCTGACCTTAAAGGCTATTTTTAAGGTTGGCTGTTTTCATTTTGTGACATAGTATTGAAGACTACTTGTAAAAGTGGTATTATTTAAATATATATTTATAATAGTGTAAATAACAGCTTGGAAACGCCAAAAGAGGTAATTTATATGAAGATAAGGTTTGTTATTGATTCAACAACCATAATAAGAGAGAGCATAAGACATAGGTTTTCTGTTGTGCCGCTTACTATAGTTTTCGGAGACAAGGAATATATTGAAGGCGTTACTATAGATGAAAAAGGCTTCTATGATCTGCTTGAAAAAAGTAAGGATGCCCCTGTTACAAGCCAGCCTTCTCCCGAGGCATTTATGGAGGCATTTAAAGAGGGCGTGGATAATGGTGAAACCGTTATAGCCATAATCGTTGCAGGTGGTCTTTCAGGAACATATCAGAGTGCCGTTATTGCGGCAAGCGAATTCCCTGAAGGCAGTGTTTATGTTGTAGACAGCGAAAACATAGCTATTGCGGCAGGGGTTCTTGCGGAATATGCACTTAAACTTGCGGATAGCGGTATGGAGGCACCGGAGATAGTTAAAAGGCTTGAAGATGTAAGGAAGAGAGTTCGTCTTGTGGCTCTTCTGGATACCCTTGATTCACTTAAAAAAAGCGGTAGGATACCGTGGGCCGTTGCTTTTGCAGGCGGTATACTTTCCATAAAACCTCTTGTTTATGTTGAAAGAGGGGAAATAAAAATGTTCGGCAAGGCAAGAGGCTCAAAAAAAGCTAACAGACTTATAGATGATGCTTTGGAAAAGCTTGGAGGAGTGGATTTTGATTTTCCTGTGCTTTTCGGATATACGGGTACAGATAGTATGCCCGTTAAAAGGTATCTGGAGGAAAGCGCTGCTCAGTGGACAGAAACTTTGGATGAGATAGCATATTATATAGTCGGAAGTGTTGTTGGTACCCATGCGGGTCCCGGAGCCTTTGCGGCGGCGTATTTTGTAAAAGAATAAAAAATAAAACAGGTTTTATCTGTATAGATAAAGCCTGTTTTTTATTTTATGATTCAAGTTCTTTTGTTATTTTAACGGCAGTAGGCATTACGGCAAGGCCCGCAGTGCTTGTTTCTCTTAAGCATTTGGGAAGAAGCGAGCCTATCTCGCCCATTGCGTCTATGACCTCATCGGGGGGAATGGCACTTCTTACTCCCGCAAGGGCCATGTCAGCGCTTGTAAACGCCGTTATAGCACCCATAACATTTCGTTTTATGCAGGGTACCTCAACGAGGCCTGCAACAGGATCACAGGTAAGGCCGAGCATGCTTTTTAATGCGAGGGCTGCGGCGTGAGTTATTTCATCGTTATTTCCGCCCTTAAGCTGTGCAAGGGCTGCGGCCGCCATAGCACTTGCAGAGCCTATCTCTGCCTGACATCCGCCTTGTGCACCTGATATGGAGGCACGGATAGCTATTATTTCGCCCACACCTGCCGCTGTAAAAAGGGCCTTTACTATGTCATCTTCAGATATGGAATATTCGTTTTTTATTGTAATAAGTACGGAAGGCAAAACTCCGCAGCTTCCTGCGGTGGGTGCTGCAACTATTCTTTTCATACAGGCGTTTGATTCGCCCATTTTAACTGCAGAGGCTATTACCTTTCCAAGAAAGCCTCCGCAAAGACTGTTGCCTTCATTAAAATAATTTTCGAGCTTCTGACCATCTCCGCCTGAAAGACGGCTTTCTGAACGAAGAAGAGGGTCGTAGTTTTTGTCGGCTTCCTCCATTGCTCGGTACATGAGCCTCATTTTTTCAAAGGACTCCTCTTTACTGTATTGTTTATCGAAACAGTCCTTAAGCATAACAGCTTTCCAGAAGGGTATGCCTTTTTTTTCGGCCTCCGCTACTATGGCTGTAAGTGAAACAAACTTCATTTTAAACACTCCTTTTATTCATCAAGGCTCAGATAGGTGACCTTTATTATATCCTCCTGCTGTTCAAGCCAGTTTATGTGTTCGTTATCTATTTCGTGGTCACATTCAAAAACGGCAACAGCCTCTCCGCCTCTTGTGCTTCTGTAAAGCTGGATAGTGGCAATATTTATACCACAGGTGCTTAAAAGAGAGGTGATCTTAGCCATGCATCCGGGGGTATCCTGATTGCGTACAACAAGGGTTGGATAATCTCCGCAGAAGTTTGCTTCTATTCCGTCTATGCGGTTTACTTTTATACGACCTCCGCCCAGAGAAGATGCAACAACATCAAGGGTTTTTCCGCTTACGCTTGTTAAAATTATCTGTGCAGTGTTGGGGTGTGCATCCTTAATATCAGTTGTACCAAAGCTAACCTCTATTCCTCTTTCTTTTGCTATTTCAAGGCTTGAGGGTATGCGTGTGTCGTCAGGCTCCATAAGCATAAGTCCCGCAACTATCGACCTGTCTGTTCCATGCCCCTTTCCTGTTAAAAGAAATGAACCATATAATAAAATTTCAGCTTTTTTTATTTCTTCACCGAGAAGCTTACGGGTGATATAGCCTATGCGCACAGCGCCCGCTGTATGTGAACTTGAAGGCCCTACCATAACGGGGCCTATAATATCGAATATATCCATAAATTACAGCTCCTTTCAGAAACTTGATACCATAACAATAATACCATAAAAATATCTATGTATATATAAAAATAAAAAAGAATTGCAGCTGTACCGCTTGTGGTACAGCTTATGATATATGCTTACATGAAAAAAATAGAGAAGGGTGCGGATATGGTTTTATTTGTATTATGGCTTGCTGTGGTGCTTATAGCAGGAACTGTTTTAGGAACATTATCTGCAATATTGGATTTATTATAGTTTTGTTGTAAAAACAACGGGATTTACACATATTTCTGTTATAATATTATTAAACAATATATAGTAATTAACGGTTGGAGCAAGTTTATGCGGAATGCTCGAAAGATGCTCTTTAATCTGAAATATAAATATTGAATAACAGGAGGACAAAATATGGATAAAATAATAAAGAACATTGAACACTCAAAACCTTTATGCGTTAAAGACCAGATAGAATATGTACCCGGAAAGGCTGTAAGCCTTCCTCTGGCACAGAAAAGCGGAGTAGGAATGACACTTTTTGCATTTGATGCGGGAGCGGGTATAAGTACCCACGCAGCCCCCGGTGATGCAATGGCTCATATTCTTGAGGGCAAGGCAGAGATAACCATAGACGGAAAGGTGAACGAAGTAAATGCCGGAGAGCTTATAATAATGCCTGCAACTATACCCCATGCGGTTAAGGCACTTACAAAATTCAAGATGCTCCTTACAGTAGTTAAACCTTAAAGATAAGCACCCTTAAAAAGGTGCTTTTTATGTTATAATAATGGTGGAGGAGTTATTATGAGAAAAAATAAAAAAATACATATACCGACAATTATATTTGTTCTGCTTGTTGTGGCATCTATGTTTATCGGCCTTGTGCCGGGGACAGAGGATAAGCTTAACAGCCTTATCAGAGGTAATGAGGAAATAATCTCGCTTGACGAGGTGCCGGAATTTTCGGGTATACCATTTGTGAATATAAACGGCGGTATTCCGCTTTTTGATGATAAGGTTATGACGGAAGAAGTTTTTGAGATATATGGAAAACAGGATATTCTTGGCAGATGTACGGAAGCCTTTGCTTTGGTCTGCAGAGAAACTATGCCTGAGGAAGAAAGGGGATCCATATCGGAAATAATACCTACAGGATTTAAAAACAAGGAGTATGGATTTATAGAGGGAGGATATGTATATAACCGTTGTCATCTTATAGGTTTTCAGCTTACAGGCGAAACCGCAAACGCAAAAAATATTATAACAGGCACAAGGTATATGAATATCGAAGGTATGCTCCCCATAGAAAATAAGATCGCGGACTATGTAAGCGATACGGGCAATCACGTGCTTTATAGGGTAACGCCTGTGTTTTACGGCCTTGATCTTGTGGCAAGGGGTGTACAGATAGAGGCTTATTCAGTTGAAGATGGGGGCAGGGGTATATGCCTTAATGTTTTTGTTTACAATGTGCAGCCGGGAGTTTATATAGACTACTTAACAGGGGAAACAGAAGAGGAATAAAAAAAAGACCGTATCAAAAAGGGGCACTGAGATACGGTCTTTATATTTTTGATGAGATTTTTTCTAAATGAGGAACAACATATTTTACAACAAGGCCTGTGAGGAAGCCTGTTATAACACCCGATACAAGAAGAACGGGAACATAATAAACTATTTTAAGGTTTGATATAACTATGCCTGCAGCCACAAGCTGGCCTACGTTGTGGGCTATGCCGCCGAGTATACTTACACCAACTGAGCTTACGGATCTGAATCTGTAAGTAAGGCTCATTATTATGAAGCTTAAAAGAGCTCCCGATGCACTGAAAATTAAACTGCCGAAGCCTTTGAAAAGCAATGCCGAAATAAATATCCTTACAAGAGAAATATAGAATGCACTTTTAACATCCATAACATAAAGTGCCGTAAGAACGACCACATTGGCAAGGCCAAGCTTAACACCGGGGATACCTACGGGCAGGGGAAACATTGCCTCTATATAGCCTACTATTATGGCGAGGGCGGCAAAAAGGCCGTAATATGCAATTTTTTTAGACAAGGTTATCACTTCCTTTAGTTTAGCGCACCGTCAACAGTGGCTTCTTCTCCGCCTTCTATTTCTATAACAAGCTTGTGGGGAAGACAGATGATGGTTTCTCCGTCAAGGCTTATGGGTTTATGGTCAACGCATATACCGTCACGGCAGTCTGCCTCAAGCATATCTACCTTACCGTTTTCTATTTTAAAGGAGTTAAAGCCCACATCATCTATATCTATTTTTACGGTTTCATCATCTTCAAGGCTGTAGTGGCTGTGTACCTTTCCGTCTATGGTAACAACAGCCTTTGCGCCATCGCCCTCGGGACGGAGAACGCCGCTGAAATAAAGTATGCCTGCCGCTGCAACAGCAACAGCACCAATTATAATATCGCCTTTTTTCAAAATGGTTACCCTCACTATCTTTAAAAGTTGCAATTATTTAAAAATTATCGCATAATAATACTATTCTATACTTAACCGGAGATGTTTTCAATGAAAAAAATTTTATTACTTATATCCCTTGTGTTTTGCCTTACAGGATGCAAAAAGGTTGAATATCCTGTGTCTGATACAGATTTTTTGCTGAATACGGTTTCTACCATAGATATTTATGCCTATGATGGCAAGGAGGACCCTGAGGTTATTATTGACGATTGCTTCAGCTATATAAGAGAGCTTGAAAAGATACTCAGCCGTACTGTTAATAACAGCGATATAGCTATGCTTAACAAAGTTAACGGGGGTACTGTCAAAATAAGTGACGAAACAAGAGAAGTGCTTGAAAAAAGCATTCTTTACGGAGAACTCACAGAGGGTGCCTTCGATGTAACGATTGCACGCGTATCATCGCTGTGGGACTTTGTTTCAGGCGAGGAGATAGTTCCTGAAGCTGATGTTATAAAAGAGGCTGTTGAAACGGTTGATTATAAAAATATAAAAATGGATGGAAATAATGTTTATCTTGAAAACGGTGCAGAAGTTGACCTTGGTGCCATAGCCAAAGGTTATATTGCTGATAAGGCCGCAGAGTTTTTAAGGGATAAGGGTGTTACAAGTGCCATCGTAAACCTTGGCGGAAACAACATAGTTATAGGCAAAAACGGAGAAAGAGCCTTCCGTATAGGCATACAGAAGCCAACAGCTACAACAGGTGAGTTTTCGGGAGTTGCAAACATAGAGGATATGAGTATTGTTACATCGGGAGCTTATCAGAGATTTTTTGTTAAGGACGGGGTTACCTATCACCATATTTTAGACCCTGAAACAGGCTACCCTGCTGAAAGTGATATTGCTTCTGTTTCAATAATATGCGAAACCTCTGCTGATGCCGATGCCCTTTCAACTTCCTGCTTTATATTAGGCACGGAAAAGGCGGTTGAGCTTATGGATAGCCTTGATTATGCCTGTGCCATTATTATAGACAACAATGGAGAGATGATCCTTACCGATGGTGCGGAAAAATATTTTGAATATCTTTAATAATAAAGACCTTTCATATAATATGAGGGGTCTTTTTGTATGCAGGTATAAAACTTTGCCTGTCTGACTATATTTATATAAAAAGGGGTGGTCTTAATATGGATATGGCAGAAAGGGCAGAGGTTATAGCGGGGATAAACGATGTAAGAAGCCGCCTTTTTATAGCTTTTGATGCCTTTAACAATATTACCGATGATGCACTTATAGACAGCTGTATTTACGAAATAATTTCTCTTAATGAGCGCTACAGATACTTTTTAAGGCTTGCCAAGGAAGGCGGCATAAAGGCAGATGGGTTTGAAGACAGGAGGCGGTGAAAAATGAGCTCTGACAGCATAATAATAACTATGCTTATTTTGTGTGGGATAATAACGGTTCTGATAGTTTTTTCTGAGCCTCTTAAGTATCTTTTAAGGCTTGCGGCAAACTCTGCTTTAGGGGCTGGGGCTATGTTTTTGATAAACACGGTTTTTGGTTTTACAGGGCTTGGTGTGGGGATAAATATGGTAACGGTGCTTACAGTGGGGCTTCTTGGACTTCCTGGGATCGCCGCCCTTTACATAGTTCGTATAATACTTGGATAAGCCAATATTCTATTGACACGACAAATCAAAAATGGTAACATTAAGGCGTATAAAATGCTTGAAAAAGTATTTTATATCCTTTTAAATTTAATTACGTATCACTCCCGGATAAGGGGGTTATACCCCTTATGCACCAAGACCCGATGGAATCCCCTCCACCGGGTTTTGACCTTTAACGGAGGTTTTTATGAAGGACTATCTTAGCGGATTTATAAATGAACTTATAAATAACGAGTATGGGTTTTTAGGTCTTGCTGACGGAACGGATAAAGTAATCGACAGCACGGCCTTTGGCGTGTGCGTTAAAGCTGTGCCTCCGGTTTTATATGTGGTAAGTGTTGTAAACACGGAGAGGATAAGTCCGGAAGAATTTGAAAGTCACGCTAAAGGCTTTGTTGAGAGGATAAGAAAAAACAAAGGGAAGCTGAACTGCAGCTTTACGGTGGATGTAAACATCCTTGCAGGAAGGCATATAGACAGATCCATAACGGAGTTTATTGACAGCAGGGTCTATGACCCTTCCGAAAAGGATCACAGTATATGGTGGGCGGCTGATAAAACAGGCAGATTTGTAATAAGCGGAAAAAATATGCCTGATGATATTGCGGGACTTAGGGCCATAGCTTACGGTGCCTTTGGCAAGGGCTGTGAGGATACGGTAACGGGTATGGAAAGGAATGCGGCTTCTAAAAAGGAGAGCCTTAAAAAGACAAGAAGGCATACGGTAACATATATACTTCTTACTCTTACGGCGGCGGTGTTTATCATAACACGGATCTTTGGCGGTGAGCAGATGTGGGCGTATATGTTTGGCAATGACCACAGCCGTATTGTGCTTTACGGGGAATATTACAGGCTTATAAGCTGTATGTTTATCCACGCAGGTTTTATGCATATAGGCTATAACTGTATTTCGCTTTATGTTTTTGGTACAAGGGCTGAGGAATATCTTGGCCATACGGCCTTTTTACTTATGTATTTTGGTGCAGGCCTTTGCGGAAGTATTATGAGCTTTCTTTTCACGCAAGGGTTGAGCGTTGGTGCATCGGGTGCGGTGTATGGTGCAGTAGGTGCGGTTTTTGCCCTTAGCCTTATAACAAAAAAGAGTATTGGCGGCTTAAGCAATATGGCTATGCTTATTTTTATAATAACAGGTCTTGGTTTAGGAGCTTTAGGCGGAAATGTTGATAACTTTGCCCATCTTGGCGGCTTTATATTTGGTTTTTTATATACATATATATTTTTAAAGGCGGTAAATAAGACTTCATAAGAAGTCTTATTTTTGTTTTGCAGGAATATATTAGTTTCCACAAGGGTAATATATAGTTATCCACAGTTTTTTAGTGTAATAAAGCCTGTGTAAATTAAAAGAATGTCGAAAAATGTGGGTGTTGTGCAAGGTTATCCACATTTATTCACAAAAACTTGTGGACAATGAGGATAAGTTATAACAAAACTGAACTATCTGTAAACAGCAAATAAACAACTATAAACAATCATTTTTAGTGAAGAAGAGGATGTTTTTGTCAGTTTACGGTGTTGTGGAGTGGGTGGATTGAAAGCCGTATTTTTAACGGAAATGTATATTGAAAAACTTAAAAAATGGAACAAGCCCTTCAGTCATATTTACTGTATAAGGCTGTTTAGGGATTGTGTTGAAGAAACTTTTTGTGATGCTGAGGATAGTGAACTTAGTAAAAGCTTTTTTGCATTTTTCTTTAGGGAGTGGCTGCCTTACAATATATGTCAGGAGGATGACGAGATAATAGAAATGATGTATGGCCGTATCAGGGATATGTGTAAATTCTGTGATAGAAAGACAGGCACAAAGCTTTTTTCGTCATTTGTTAGCCTTGCTCCTTTTACAGCAGGAGAAACCAAAAGGATAATGTATGTTAAAAAGCATATAATGCAGTTTATAAAAAGCCCTGTTATAAACAAAAGGCCTGAGGTCATAGACCTTGCAAGATACAGAATAAAAAGACTTGCCTTACCTAAAAACCGTCAGGATTTTCTGCCTGAGGAAGGATATTTTAAAGTAGCTGACATTTTTACCAATAATTCCGTTGTGTTAAAAAAGATTTCGGGATATACTTTTTTTATACGGGTATATTTTGACGGACCCGTTATAGATAAAATACGTCCCGGGGATATGCTTGATATGAAGGTGAGATATATAGATAACATCACAGGCTGGAGGGTCGAGGATATTTCGGGATGCCTTGCGAGGGATAGTATATGACAGCTGAAATAAATAAAAAAATGACAGAAAAGGCTGAAGGAGTTTATCCGGATAAAAAGCTTGTTTTTGGTGAGGGGAATACAAAAAAACCTCTTATAATGATGATAGGTGAAGCTCCCGGAGGAGACGAGGAAAAGCAGGGTCGCCCCTTTGTTGGTAAGGCCGGCAAAAACCTTAACGAATTTCTTGATATAGTAGGCCTTAAAAGAGAAGATATTTATATCTCTAACGTGGTCAAGCTTCGTCCCGTTAATATAAGCCCCAAAACAGGCAAGCCCGTAAACCGTCCGCCTAAAAGAGATGAGATAGAGTTTTTCCTACCCTTCCTTAAGGAGGAGATAAAGGCCGTTTCTCCATCACTTATAGTAACCCTTGGCAATGTGCCGCTTAAGGCTGTTTCGGGAGAGAATATAGTTATAGGTGATTATCACGGAAAGGTAACGGATTTTTCTGCCCTTAAAGTCTTTCCGCTTTATCATCCTGCGGCTATAATCTATAACCGAAGCCTTAAGGATACATATTTTGATGATATAAACAGATTAAAAGAACTTTTGGAGGAGGGTATCTGATATGCTTGGAGCTATTATCGGAGATATAGTAGGAAGTAAATATGAGTTTAACAACATAAAAACAGAGGATTTTCCTTTTTTTAGCGATGGCTGTCGTTTTACGGATGATACGGTAATGACAGCGGCTGTATGTATGGGTGTTTTAAACGGTCTTAATGAGGCAAGAAAAACTACTAAAACAGTAGAGTCTTATATGGCACTTTACGGAAGCCATTATCCCGATGCAGGCTACGGCAAAAGGTTTGGTGAATGGCTTAAGGATAGATTCAGAAAACCCTACGGAAGCTATGGTAACGGGTCTGCTATGAGGGTGTCATCTGTAGCGTGGATATTTGAAAGCCTTGAGGCTGTTGAAAAATTTGCAGAGGTAACAGCGGCAGTTACTCACGATCACCCCGAGGGTATGAAGGGTGCAAAGGCTGTTGCCGGGGCAACCTTCCTTGCAAGAAAGGGCAGAACCAAAGAGGATATAAAATTATATCTTACAAGAAAATACGGCTATGACCTTGATAAAACAATAGAGGAGATACGTCCTTTTTATACATACGATGTTTCCTGTCAGGGAAGTGTGCCGGTGGCACTTATTGCAGCTCTTGAAAGCACAGGCTTTGAGGATGCCATAAGAAAAGCGGTTTCAGTAGGCGGAGACAGCGATACCATAGCGGCTATGGCAGGTGCTGTGGCAGAGGGACTTTACGGAATACCTGAGGATATTAAAAACAAGGCTTTAACATATCTTGACGACAGGCTTAAGGATGTTTTAGTTAAATTTGAGGAAAGACTTGCAAAGAACAGAGAGGACGAGGAACGCTTTGAGAGAGCCTGTGCATTTGCTACTGAAAAGCATAAGGGTCAGAAGAGGGCAGGCGGTGCGGAATATATAAGCCATCCAATGGAGGTAGCTATGCGCCTTAAAAATGCTCTTTATCCTATAGAGTATGCCATAACGGGTGTTTTCCACGATCTGCTTGAGGATACCGATGCAACAGAGGCGGAAATAGAGGAGATAGGCGGCAAGGAAGTACTTGAGGCTGTTAAGCTTGTTACAAAAGAACCAGGCTATGATATGAAAAGCTATATAACCCGAATAAGCTGTAACGAAATGGCTCGTATAGTTAAGGGTGCAGACAGGGTGCATAACCTTGAATGCTCTATTTTAAGGGATTATGACTTCAGGGATCGCTATATGTGGGAAACAAAACAGTGGTATCTTGGTATTGATGACGGCACACGCCTTGACACAACTGTTCAGGATGCTTTTAACGAGCTTGAAGAATATAACGAGATATCTGATTGGGATATTTAAAAAAATTATAAAAAAGTGTTGACAAATCTAAAAATAGTGGATATTATACTATAGTACGATTTGTTACGAGGCGTGGCTCAGTTTGGTTAGAGCGCTACATTAGGGATGTAGAGGTCGTGAGTTCGAATCTCGTCGCCTCGATTCAAGGCTTGGATTTAATCCAAGC
>SVDG01000117.1 GCA_015057875.1 Lachnospiraceae bacterium
AAGAAGGATTCCTTCGTCAGCGCCCATAGCTAATGCCTCTCTGATTGCAACGTCTGCCTGAGGGGGTCCCATGGAAACGATAGTAACTGTTCCACCGAACTGCTCTTTTAATCTTAAAGCTGCCTCGATGCCTGCTTTGTCATCGGGGTTGATGATGCTGGGTACGCCATCTCTGATAAGTGTATTAGTTACTGGATCTAACTTAACTTCAGTAGTATCGGGTACCTGTTTGATACAACAAATGATCTTCATAATATCCACCTTTCTGTGTTTATAAATGTCAGTATTATAGTTTGCTTATAATACCCTTCAGCTTTTATATACAGCACATTTCGTGCCAAACTGACCAAACGCATTAAAATTTTTATATTTTTTTGTTTTTTGCCCCTCAAACCTTTGATATTGCATTGATTTTAAAAAGGCTTTTTTGTCACAGCAAATATTGCAAAAAAACAACTCATTTCTGAACCACATAAGTTATGCAAAAACGCATATATACAAAATATACGATATGCAAAAACGCATATATTTTCTTGATTTTTTGCATAACATATTTACGTTATATGATTTTTTTGATATAATTCTACTGTATTTTTGTTTTATTTTAATAATTTTCACAAGGAGGCACAATAAATGGCAAATATCAAATCTTCTGATATACCCTTTGTGTGGGGCTGCGTTCTTTTCAGCAAAAACCTTGATATTATATACGCAGACGACTCCATATACAGTATATTCGATATCAGCGACAATGAAAAGATAAAAAATATTGTAAAAGAAATTTTTGTTAATCATACCGAAAATGAAACAGGTCTTAAAAAGCTTGAATTGTTCCCCGCAAGAGAGCTTTTTTACTCTCTGCGTCCTATCACTATGGGAAACAGGAAGCTTTATCACCTTATAGTTTCAGATTATACAGGTTTTAACGCCATAAATGAAAATATGGCATCTTTGCTTGACGAAAACCACTACTATAACCACATCCTTAACAACCTCCCTGACGGAGTTTATATTGCGGATGAAAAAGGTGTCACTCTTTATGTAAATGATTCCTTCCTTGAGCTTTCCGGCCTTAAGAGAGAAACTCTTATAAACGAAAACCTCCGCACTATGGTAAGCGAAGGCCGTGTACCCACATCAAACTGTCTTGAGGTTATAAAAAGCAAAAAGCCTGTTTCAAGTATTATCAAGTATTACAGCGGAAAGGACTGCCTTGTTTCAGGTACACCGGTATTCGACTCAAAGGGAAAATTAAAAAGAGTCGTTTCCATCATACGAGATGTTTCAGAGCTTCAGAAATTAAGAAGTGATCTTGAAAAAACCGCTTCACTTTCATCCATATACGAAAGAAAGCTTAATGAGATGTCTATAAACGCAACGGACACCATCAACACCAAAAACAAGCAGATGGAGGAAATATATTCCCTCGCATCAAGTATATCAAATGTAGACAGCACTATCCTTCTCACAGGAGAATCCGGTGTTGGCAAGGACTTCTTCGCCAACTACATACATAAAATAAGCAGCCGCAAAAACGCTCCTTTCTTAAAGATAAACTGCAGTGCCATACCCGAACACCTGCTTGAAAGTGAGCTTTTCGGTTACGAGCCCGGTGCCTTCACAGGAGCAAGCCAGAAAGGAAAGCCCGGTCTTTTTGAGGTAGCAAATAACGGAACGCTCTTCCTTGATGAGATAGGCGAAATGCCCTACCCTCTTCAGGCTAAACTTCTTGCAGTTTTACAGGATAAAAAAATGTACCGTATAGGTGGAAGCAAGGCCATAAATATAGACGCAAGGATAATCGCCGCAACAAACGTTGACCTTGAACAGCTTATTGCCGAAAAGAAGTTCCGTCTCGACCTGTACTATCGTCTTAACGTAATCAACTTTGAAGTTCCCCCTTTAAGGGAGAGAAAGGAAGACATCGTTTTCTTCTCAAACACCTTCCTTAATGAGTTCAACAACAAATACGGCAAGTGCAGATATTTCTCCCCCGAGCTTTATAATGCCTTCCTTAACTACGGTTGGCCCGGCAACATAAGAGAGATGAAAAACATCATAGAAAGACTTGTTATCATAGCTAAGGAAAACCTTATAAGCGACCAGCTTTTCTACGATCAGATAATGCCCTCCAAAAAAACGGTATCTACTATCCAGAAGGACGAAAGCGATGTTTACACAACAAGGGTCACATCTCCCGTGCTTAAAAAGAATCTTGAGGATTATGAGATATATCTTTTAAGAAGTGCCATCGTAAAACACAAAACCTTAAGCGATGCCGCAAATGCCCTCGGGATAGACTTATCAACACTTGTAAGAAAAAAGAAAAAATACGGATTATAAAACAAAAAATCCTGTCTGTATAAGACAGGATTTTTTTATATTTATTCATCAGGTAATCCTTCGTGGATAAAACCTCTCTCGGCATCTACCGTTATGACCGATGAATCCTTTATTATATTTGTTATCTTTGCATTACAGAGTATAACAGGTATATCAAGTGTACGTCCTACTATTTCCGCATGGTTATTGTCGCTGTTTGCAACAGGTCCCACAACTATAGCCGCCGCCTTTTTCATTATAGGCAGAAGCTCGTTTGTAGTAGCCTCCGCAACCATTATATCCCCGGGACGGAACACCCTTTCAGCCTCCTCAAGGGTTTTTACGATCCTCGCTATGCCTGTTGCAGATTTTGTTCCTACACCGACACCTTCACATATTACATCGCCAACCATCTCTACCCTGATGGTATTTGTTGTACCTGATATACCTACCGGAACACCTACAGCAATAACTACGCTGTCACCGTCTTTTGCAAGACCTGATTTCACAGCAGTTTCAAGTGCAAGGTCATATATATCGTTTTCATCGCCTATCCTGTCTGAAAG